>JBGOVN010000044.1:0-7300 GCA_041478155.1 Bacteroidota bacterium
AAGGCAGACGATGACAAATGCTATCACCGCAGCCCCCCATATGATTATTTTTTTCATGCTAATCTCCTTATTCATGGTCGTAGTTTCTTCTTAGAATGATAGTTGTTCATCCAGCGAGCTTCGGTCATTTTTCCCTTCGTGCGTCGAGACTCCAAGGTCCTGCTCCAGCGGCGGAAAAGTAGAGCCAGACGAAACAATACAGTATAGCCGCAACTCCGTTGTTCACTGTAGGCCAGTAGCTGTGCGGGAAATGGAATTGGAAATACGCCACCGCCATCTCGCCGGAGAGAACGAATGCGACGGGGCGCGTGAAGAGTCCGAAGAGTAGCAGTGCACCTCCGAATACTTCGAGGATGGCCCCCAAACCCAGTTGGGACATCAGTTGCACTGTTCCGCCGTGCGGAGGAATGCCGACGGGGAAGGCGAAGAGTTTTGTTGTGCCGGCGAGTATGAACATCGCGGCGGCCACAATGCGAAGCACGCTCTTCAGTTGTGGAGCAAATGCCGACCACCCTGCCGGTACGTTTGGAGTGTTCAAGGTGCTTCCTTCGCTTTCATCGCAACAAGTTCTACAAAACGGTCCTTGGAATCAATCAATATCCTGAACACGAACGGGAGGTGAACCCTTTTTCGTGACTGTTATGGAAGGTTAATCTCCGAGCGGAAATGCTTGAGAAACCGATGTGGAAGATCCCTGCGGATTTGGAATGGAGGATGTAGATGAAATACCCAGCATAACTCCCCCCTTATGACTTCTCGCTCCGTGGGTAAGATTCGAACTCCCAAAATCGCCCGCGAATTTGTTTCGAGCGCAACCGATTTTGAGGATCCCGCCTTTCTCAGGCGGGATTACAAACTTGCCTTACATCCCGATTGCGTTGGGATAACAGCCGGATGTTCCTGCAGTGCGAACCCCCCCGTATGTGTTCTTGCTAGTAACTCTTCGCTCCGCGGGTAAGATTCGAACTTACAACCCTCCGGTTAACAGCCGGATGCTCCACCATTGAGCTACCGCGGAATGGAATTGTTGCGCTCTTGTCGCTTCTGTCTTACAGGATCGAACGAAAGCTAACACGACGCGCGCAGAGACTGTAAAAGCTCACTGGCAACGTTTCACCTGTGAGCTTTTTTATTTTCTATCATCAATATATTTGGATTTCGTTCGAAAGTCAAGATAGCCATTCGAGGTCTTCTCCTCATCGCACGTCCGTAGCGGCAAGAATCTTGCGCATTCAGCCGAGTTCGCGGTTCGTTGACTTTCCCTCCATTTCGGACTATATTGAGTGAAATTTTTTGCGCAAAAAAACGGAGATGAACGATGCTCAAAGGCGGACTTCCGAACATGCAGTCGATGATGAAGCAGGTTCAGATAATGCAGGAAAGAATAGCGCAAGTACAGGCTGAACTCGAGAATAAAATCGTCGTTGCCGAAGCTGGTGGGGGGATGGTCAAGGTGACAGTGAACGGCAAGCAACATGTGATGAAGATCGAGATCGAAAAGGAAGTGGTCAATCCGGATGAAAGTGAAATGTTGGAAGATTTAATCGCCGCTGCGGTGAACCAGGCAATGGCACGTTCCGCGGCGATGGCTCAGGAAGAAATGCAAAAAGCGACGAACGGCATGATGCCGAATATCCCCGGCCTGAATCTTCCGGGCATGTAGATGTTCCACACGGCAGAATCGATAGAGCGCCTCGCCGACCGGTTTGCGCAGTTACCCGGCATCGGCAAAAAAACAGCCTTCCGCCTCGCACTCTTCGTCCTGAGAATGAGCAGGGAAGAAGTCGTCTCTCTCGCAGACGCGATCGTCAATGTTAAAGATAGGGTTCGGTACTGTTCCATCTGTTCAAACATCACCGAATCAGACCCGTGTCCCATCTGTTCCAACTCCAAGCGCGACCGCTCGTTTATCTGTGTCGTCGAGGAGCCGAATGACGTCCTCGCAATCGAAAAAACGAATGATTTCAGGGGTCTCTACCATGTCCTCGGGGGCGCTCTCTCTCCTCTCGACGGCATCGGACCGGAGGACCTGAGAGTGAAGGAATTGCTCAAGCGAGTCTCGGATTCCGAAATCGAAGAGGTCATCCTTGCGATGAACCCGAACGTCGAGGGGGAGGCAACAACGCTGTACCTGTCGAAACTCTTGAAGCCTCTCGACGTCAAGGTCACGCGAATCGCACGCGGACTCCCTGTCGGTTCCGACCTTGAATTTGCCGACGAAGCAACGCTCTCACGGGCACTGGAAGGAAGGATCGCGGTTTAGGCGGAGTGTGCCGGTCAACAGTACGACGAATCGTCATCCTCGTTTTGTGCGCGACGCTGTCTTGGAGCGCAGGGTGCGACCTCTTCAAGACCCGCGACCCGGAATCACCGAGCCAAGTCAGCTCGACGTTCGTGCCTCCTGTCGTCGACTCTCTTGTCTTCACGAACATGACCAACGCATTCCGCGACCTGAATTCCGACAACTATCTCCGCTGCCTCGCCGATTCATCTACAGCAGCGCAATCATTTCAATTCGACCCTACGGCGTCTGCGAAGCAGCAGTACGCGGCAATCTTTTCCGGATGGGTCCGGTCGTCCGAACGGCAATATCTTGACCGGATGAAATCGTCCCTCCAAAACGGATCAACGATCACGTTGACGTTTCTCACGCTCCAGCGGCAGAGCATTCAGCCCGACTCCGCTCAATACGAGGCAACCTATCTCCTGACTGTCCCCCATACACTTTCGTCCGTCCCGAAAACGGCTCAGGGTCGAGCTCAATTCTTCCTGATCGTCGACCGTTCACGCTACTGGGTCATTCGCCGGTGGGTCGACCTCTCGATCAATCAAAACGATTTCACCTGGAGCGACATGAAAGGAACGTTCGGACAATAAATAAGTCTAAAGTTACAAGTTTCAAGTTGTAAGTTGAAAGCAAAGGAAGTGAGTTCTGGGTTCTGAGTTTTGAGTTGTGTGTTCAGTTCTAGCTAGGAGCCGATAGCTAAGCGTTGACGGCTAAATTATTTCCGATTGACGATTCACTCTTCATGGTTTCAGGTGTGAGGTTCGCGGTTTCTGGTGTCATAGCTTATTTATGAGCAAACAAATCTTCATTGTCCCGTTGATGGTACTCGTGCTCGCCTCGTGTAATCCGTTTGCTCCTGGATTCGATGCGAGCCTCGGGACCGACACGTCGATCCTGGGCGACATGACAACCGTGGACGGTGTATTTCAAAATATTAAGTACGCTTACACGTTTCGTGATACTACGATTTACGGACAGCTGTTCAATTCGAATTACACGTTTTTGTACCGCGACTACGACCGCGGCGTGGATGTTTCATGGGGGAGGGATGAAGAGATGAGGACGACGAGCGGACTCTTTCAGAACGTGGAACGATTGGATTTGGTGTGGAACCAGATCGCATCGCTCTCGAGCGACTCGACGAACACGAGCACAAGCGTAACAAGGAATTTTAATCTCCTCGTGACGTTCAACGCGAGCGACATCATCCGGGTCGACGGCTATGCGACCTTTTCGCTCCAGCGCCAGCAGGTTCAGCAGCCGTGGCAGATCATCCGCTGGCGCGATGAGTCAAACTTTTAACGTGCGTTCATGTTGCTGAAAAGAAGGATTCACTGATTCCATGAAGACTGTAGCATACCAGGGTGAGCCGGGAGCATTCAGCGAGACAGCGGCAAGAAAATTTTTTGGAGGCCGTGCGAAGCTTCAGCCGATGCCAACCTTTAAAGAAGTGTTTTCCTACGTTTCCAGAAAAACGGGATGCTACGGAATCGTGCCGGTTGAAAATTCGGTGTTTGGCAGCATCCACCAGACATACGACCTGCTTCTCGAACATCGGCTCGCCATCGTCGGAGAGATCAAACTGCGCATTCAGCTGCATCTCATCGGCTTCCGCGGCACTTCGCTCAGAAGCATACGCTCGGTCTATTCGCAAACGCAGGCGCTCGGGCAGTGCGACGAGTTTTTGAGAAAACTCAAGAACGTAAAGATCGAAGCATTCTACGACACGGCGGGGTCGGCAAAACTTGTGAGTGAACACCGCGACCGTTCGGCGGCGGCAATCGCAGGGGCCGATGCTGCGAGAATGTACGGCCTCGCGATTCTTAAGCGGAATATCGAGAGCAATCATCATAACTATACACGGTTCATCGTCCTCTCCAGGAAAGCGCCGACCCTCGACCGTAACGTAAAGACGTCGCTGGTTTTTGCTGTTAAAGATATTCCCGGGGCGTTGTTTAAGTCCCTCGCCGTCTTCGCACTCCGCGATGTCAATCTCTTGAAAATCGAATCGCGGCCTCTGATCGGGAAGCCGTGGGAATACCTGTTCTATCTTGACGTCGAAGGCACGCCGAGGCGCGAACCGCTTCGGGATGCCTTGAACCATCTGAACGAAGTGTGTATCTTTTCTCGCATACTCGGGACGTATCCTCCCGGAAAAACAATACAGAGGTAACGATGCAGTTTGGCTACATTGTGAAAGAAGGATTTTCGGGCTTCAAGCGCGCAAAGCTCTCGATGTTTGCGGCAGTCTTCACGATTAGTGTTTCTCTCCTGCTACTCAGCTTTTTCGCGATACTCCTTTTGAATGCGAACAGCGTTGTCCAATCGCTCAGAAACAAGGTCGAAATGGAGGCGTTCGTCGGAGACCAGCTTTCCCCGGACGAAATCACGAACCTGAAGATTCAGCTCGAACTGCTGGAAGGCGTTCAGGAAGCCCGGTTCATTTCCAAAGAGCAGGCTGCGACAATTTTCAAAGAAGAGTTTGGTGAGGACATATATAAGGTTCTGAATTTTAATCCGCTGCCAGCCTCATTCAAGATTTTTCTCAAAGACGGCTACAAGACCGCCACGAAAGCAGAGTTGATCTACAGCCAGGCGCGGTCGATGAGAGGCGTCGACGACGTCATCTATCGTAAGCAATTGCTGGAAATGCTCGACAGGCGTGCGATGACCGTCCTCTGGATTACATTGGGTATCGGAGTCTTTATTGCGATTTCGTCTGTCGTCCTCGTCGCCAATACGATCCGCCTCACGATCTATGCGAAACGAAAAATCATTCAGACGATGAAACTGATCGGCGCGACGAGGTCGTTCATCCGGACTCCGTTTATTGTCGAGGGGCTTATCCAGGGAATCATCGGCGGGTTGCTGGCGGCCGGCGTAGTCTTCGTCGTCTTTAACTACCTGGAGCGATGGGCTTCGGTGTCCCTCTCCGATTTCGTTCGCGTCCAGCCTGTGTATTACGGAATCATCGTCGGCGTCGGCTGCTTTCTCGGTGTTATCGGCAGTCTTGTCTCCGTTCGGAGGTTTATAGGCGAGAGCGTCGTGAATGATGCGCGCGGTTCGTAGGCGGGCAGAATAGGCCATGCCGCTTTCGTTGCTTTTTCAGCAATTCTTTTCTACAATTCCGGCGTGAAATTTTGCAGGTTTGCAGCGTCTCGTGAAACCTTCACCCAGGGTACTATAATCAAGAAGATTCGATGAATACTCTGGTTTCGTTCTACAATTCTTCGATCGGCAGAAAAGTCCTGATGAGTCTTACGGGACTTTTCTTATGTACATTCCTCGTCGAGCACCTCGTCGGGAATCTGCTCTTGTACAAAGGCCCGGAAGCGTTCAACGCGTACTCCGAGTTCATGGTGGGCAACCCCGTTATCCGCACGGTCGAGATTATTCTGTTCGCAGCTCTTTTTCTTCATCCCTTCTTCGGGTTCCTCGTCTGGCTCCAGAACAAACGCTCTCGTCCGCGGGACTACGAAGAATACCGGCTGGCCGACAACACGCCGCTCGCCTCGCGCATAACACTGCTGACCGGCAGTATCGTCCTTTTCTTTCTCATCGTTCATCTGCGACAATTTTTTTTTCCGACGCGTTTTGCTGAGGTGAAACCTTCATCCTACGCACTCGTCCAGGAGGCGTTTTCAAACCCTTACTATGTTGTCGGATACACTATCGCGCTGATTGTCCTTGGCTATCATCTGCGGCATGGATTTCAGTCGGCGTTCCAGACTCTCGGCCTGCGGGACAAGAAGTACGCTTCTATAATCGATTACATCGCCGTCATCTTTTGGCTCGTTATTCCGCTCAGCTTTGCTACCATGCCCGTCTATTTTTATTTCTTCAACCGTCTTGTTCCTTCTATCATTGCCGTAGGACCCCATTAGTGGTGGTCTGAGTACTCTAATCGCAGACGATATCATGACACTGAACTCGAAAGTTCCCGAAGGTCCGATAGAGAAACAATGGTCGAACCATCGCTTCTCGATGAAGCTTGTCAATCCGGCGAATAAGCGGAAGTATAATATCATTGTCGTTGGCACGGGTCTCGCCGGTTCATCCGCCGCCGCGTCGCTGGCAGAGTTGGGCTACAACGTCCAGTCGTTTTGTTACCACGAGTCGCCGCGGCGCGCCCACAGCATCGCCGCTCAAGGGGGCATCAATGCTCCGAAAAATTACGCGAACGACGGCGACAGCGTCTATCGATTGTTTTACGATACGATCAAAGGGGGCGATTATAGAGCACGTGAGTCGAACGTTTACCGTCTTGCCGAAGTCAGCGGCAGCATCATCGACCAGTGCGTCGCGCAGGGAGTTCCGTTCGCGCGCGACTACGCCGGTTATCTCGACAACCGATCCTTCGGCGGCGCGCAGGTTTCCAGGACTTTTTACGCCCGCGGACAAACCGGACAGCAGCTTCTTCTCGGCGCCTACTCGGCTCTTTGTCGCCAGATAGATGCCGGAACTGTAAAGTTCTTCGACCGGCGCGAAATGCTCGAGCTCGTCGTCGTCGACGGACAGGCACGCGGCATCGTCGTTCGTAATCTGAGAAACGGTGCGATCGAACCCTACACAGCCGACGCAGTCGTACTCGCAACCGGCGGGTACAGCAACGTCTTCTATCTTTCAACAAACGCAAAGGCGAGCAACGCCACCGCCATCTGGCGCGCGTACAAAAAGGGGGCGTTCTTTGCAAACCCCTGCTACACGCAGATACATCCGACCTGCATTCCTGTTGCCGGCGAGCACCAGTCGAAGCTCACGCTGATGAGTGAAAGTCTGCGCAACGACGGCCGCGTTTGGGTTCCGAAGAGGGCAGGAGACACGCGCAGCCCCGGAGACATGCCGGAAAGCGACCGCGACTATTATCTCGAGCGCATGTATCCTTCGTTCGGCAACCTGGTTCCCCGCGACGTCGCTTCACGGCGGGCGAAGGAAATGTGCGACAAAGGGTTCGGCGTCGGGACGACGAAGCTTGCCGTCTATCTCGATTTTGCCGACGCGATCAAGCGGCTG
>JBGOVN010000259.1:0-3177 GCA_041478155.1 Bacteroidota bacterium
ATGAAATCCCCCTCGTAGATGTGCAGCGCTACGCGAGTGAATTCCTTGAAATGATGGACATGAAGCAGGCGGAACTCCTGAACGCGATCGCGGAGGAGAAGGATCTGACGAAAGTGATTCTGGAAAAGCTCAATGCAGTCGCGAAGGAATTCGGAGCACGATTCAAGCCGTCCGTACACTAACCTATGGCGACACTACGCGAAATCAGGCGGCGCATCGGCGGCGTCAAGAATATTCAGAAGATCACCAACGCGATGAAGATGGTCGCGGCGGCGAAGCTCCGTCGTGCGCAAGAAGCCATCGTCGCCGCGCGACCGTATGCGCGAAAGATGGGGGAAATGCTGCGCCACCTTGTTTCAAAAGCCGACGTTTCGATGAACCCTCTCCTGCAAACGCGGGAGCTGAAGCGGGTCCTCGTCGTGGTTGTGACGTCCGACCGCGGATTGTGCGGATCCTTTAACAACAACATTGCCAAGACAGCCGTCGAGCATGTCAGGAGTAACTTCGGAAAACTCCTGGAGGTGGACCAAGGCGTGAGACTCCTCGCGGTGGGAAAAAAGGGATTCGATTTCTTCAGTAAGCGGAAGTATGAATTGTACGGCAAGCACGTCGGCATTTTCAGCAAACTTGGCGTCGAGCATGCGCACGCGATCGTTCGTCAATTGACCGAGGGATACCTGAAGGCCGAGTTCGACAGGGTCGATGTCATCTACAACGAATTCAAGTCGGTCATCCAGCAGAAAATCAGAATTGAACAACTCCTGCCGGTTCCCCCGGAAGAATTGACGAAGGCAAATCCCAAATCCAGGTCGGACGTTGACTATATTTATGAGCCTTCGAGCAAAGAAATTGTCGATGCCTTGCTCCCCAAACATTTGAATTTTCAAATGTGGCGCATTCTCCTCGAATCGAACGCCGCTGAACAGGGTGCGAAAATGGCGGCGATGGGCAATGCAACCGAGAACGCAAGGGAGCTGATACGAGTCTTGAGTTTGCTGTACAATAAGGCGCGACAGGCAAGCATAACCAAGGAATTGCTCGAAATTGTCAGCGGAGCCGAGGCATTGAAGAAGGCAGGTTAGGCTATTGTATTGACGTGTGCGAGTTGAGCCGTTATCGAGAAATCGACAACGGCTTTTTCTTTTGGGGGATCTCGCGTAAGTTTCTAAATGTTCTTGAATTTAGAATTGAGAGGCTTCTAAACACGCTCGTCGAAATCACCGTAATGCCTTCCTGCCGGGCGCCAACGATTTCGTGAGACCACGTCCAAAAAAAAATTCCTTCGCAGGGGCGCATGAGAAGGCACGGGGGAACGATTAAACAATGTGAATCTCGTAGGGATTTGATTAATCAAATCCCTACAATGACATGTGTCGTCAAAGACCAAATTTCGGCTTGTATTGACACACTACGCCAAATTACTCTTGTTTGCCTTCCGTTTTTTCCCTATCTTTTGTAAAACCAGCGTCAAAAGAACTTCCGAAATCTTCCGTTCAGGAGCGGCAAGGGATGCGGCCAGGGGAGGAAGATCTCGGAAGTTTTGCTGTCATGGAACGTGGACCGAGATAGCACATGTTTGAGAGTTTAAGCCAGAAGCTGGAAAGTGCGTTCAAGAAGCTTCGCGGACAGGGTAAGATCACGCCTCAGAACATCGAGGAGGCCCTTCGCGAGGTGCGCCGGGCGCTTCTAGACGCCGACGTCCACTACAAGGTTGCAAAGCAGTTCATCGAGGATGTCCAGCGACGGGCTCTCGGTCAGGAAGTTCTTTCGAGCATAACGCCGGGCCAGCTCATCGTCAAGATCATTCACGATGAGATGGTAAAGCTTTTCGGTGAGACAAAGACCGACATCGCCGAGTCCCAGACGCCGCCGACTGTCATCCTGATTGCCGGGTTACAGGGCTCTGGCAAAACAACGTGTTCTGCGAAGCTTGCCGCGTTCCTGAAGACGAAAGGCCGTCTGCCTCTTCTGGTTGCAGCCGACGTCTACCGTCCGGCAGCGATCGACCAGCTTCAAGCGCTCGGGAAGCAACTCGATATCCCGGTCTACGCTGACCGCTCGACGAATGACGCCGTCAAGATTGCTGCGGATGCTGTCGTAAGCGCGCGAAAAAATATTCGGGATACGGTTATCATCGACACGGCCGGCCGAATGCACGTCGATGAAAAGATGATGCAGGAGGTCGAGGCGCTGAAACGAGTCGTTAAGCCCCACGAAATCCTGTTTGTCGTAGACGCGATGACAGGCCAGGATGCGGTCAATACGGCGAAGGCGTTTCACGACCGCCTGGACTTTGACGGCGTGATCCTCACGAAACTCGACGGCGATAGCAGAGGCGGGGCCGCCCTCTCGATCCGCGCCGTTGTGCAGAAGCCGATCAAGTTTATCGGAGTGGGGGAGAAGCTCGATGCCTTTGAGCCCTTTTATCCGGACCGTATCGCGTCGCGGATTCTCGGCATGGGCGACATCGTTACCCTGGTCGAGAAGGCTCAACAGAATTTCGATGAAACAAAAACCGCAAAGCTGGAAGAGAAGTTTCGCAAGGCGACTTTCTCGTTCGAGGATTTCCTCGACCAACTGCGCCAGGTAAAAAAGATGGGCCCGTTGAGTGAGGTGATGGGGATGATTCCCGGCATGAACAAGCTCCCCGCCAATGCCGGGGTCGACGAGAAAGGACTGGTCCGGGTTGAAGCGATGATTCAATCCATGACAAAAGAGGAGAGGTTGCGTCCTTCCATCATCAACGGAACACGTAGACGGAGGATCGCGATGGGGAGCGGAACAACGGTGCAAGAGGTGAACCGACTCCTGAAACAATTTGAAGAGATGCAAAAGATGATGAAGCGGTTCAGTAAAGGCGGGATGCGAAGAGGTTTTCAGGGCATGCCGTTTCCCAGGAATTGAACGGTCACTGAACGGTCAAGAAAAAGAAATTCAATAAACACTCCAAACCACAAACGAGGGAGCACCAACAGTGGTAAAAATACGGTTACGGAGAGAAGGCAAGAAGGGCCATGCGATTTACAAACTTGTCGCAACGGACCTTCGAAAGCCGCGCAACGGCGGATATCTGGAAGCGGTCGGTCAATACGACCCGAACATTAATCCGATCAGGCTCACGGTCATTGAACCGCGTGTCGAATATTGGCTGCGTCAGGGAGCCCAACCTTCGGATAC
>JBGOVN010000128.1:0-4786 GCA_041478155.1 Bacteroidota bacterium
ACCGGCTGGCGTGCATGGTGGAAGTCAAAGGAGAAGTTACAGTGCGAACGATGCCGAAGCTCGAGGTCGACATACCGGCGACAAAAGCGCGTGCGGGATTCCTCGGAGTTGTGCTCCTCTTCTTCCTGATGATGGGAGGAATTCTGGGGATTATCGGCCTTGATCTGGTGAAGAAATTCTAGGAGGGGTGATCTTCTCCACTCAGGGGGTTGAGGACTTCAATTGTTGACGAGTTTGAAACTTATCGTTCGAATTTTGTTCCCCTCTTCAGTACTTCAAGCATCTGTTCGTGAATAAGACCGTTCGATGTCAGGACGTTGCTTGTGTAGACATTTGACGGGAATCCTCGAAAATCTGTGAATTTTCCGCCCGCTTCTTCCACTAGCAACACTCCCGCGGCCATGTCCCACGGCATTAACGTAACCTCCCAAAATCCATCGAACCTCCCGGCCGCCACGTAGCATAGATCAAGTGCCGCCGAACCCAACCTCCGCACCGCCTGTGCTTCCATCAGGAAATTGTTGAAATGTTGGACGGCGTTGTCCGGATTCGTACGAACGTTGTAAGGAAATCCGGTGACGATAAGACTCTCGATAAGCCGCGAAGCCTTCGAGACTCGTAGTCTCTTGTTATTAAGAAATGCCCCCTTCCCCTTCTCAGCCGTGAAAAGTTCGTTGCGACTCGGATCGTAGACTACGCCGAGGACCATCTCTCCTTTGTATTCCAGCCCTATTGAAACGCAATAGATGGGTAGCCCGTGGGTGAAATTTGTCGTTCCATCGAGCGGGTCGATAATCCATTTATATTCTGATTGTACCTGTCGGCTCCCCGATTCCTCGCCGAGGAAATCGTGTTTCGGATAGCGATGCTGTATTTTGCGAATGATGAGTTGTTCGGATTTCTTGTCGACCTCAGTCACAAGGTTCGTTTCCTGACCCTGTTTATGTTCTATCGTTCGGACATTCCCGACGCTGTTCCTCAAAAGTCTTCCCGCCTCTAGAGCCGCTTCCACTGCAAGTTGGAGCATTGCACATCCTCCCGTTTCGTAGAAGATAAGGAAAAACCGCCCTAAACGGAACGGCCGTCGGTTTTCGTTGCTCCCCACGGCAAATATCTTTAAGTTGAAAAACGTTCAGACATTGTCGCTCCGCTCGCCCTATGAAAAAAATCCTGTTCGTCCTTCCGTTGTTCGCCCTTGCCTGCTCTCCGTCTTCGCTGAAGCAAAAACCGGTCACGCTCGATGAATTGATGATCGAAGTGCGCAATACGAGTCGCGAGATAGCTTTTACGAATAAACAAGCGGGCTTTTTCTACACCGAGACGAGTGCGCCGCATCGAACTGGTTGGCAGGGATGGACGATTATGTCAACGATGATGATGAGTGACTATCAAATTGCCGTCGACGGCCATCAGATCAAGAGGTCCGATGTGAGACGTGTTCAAGTGTTTCCCCATCAGTTTCGCAGAGATTACGTGGATGGCACTCAGGAAACAGTAACTCTCCTTGACTCCGTGGATGCGCTCGTCGTCGAATTGGATAAGCTGAAAGGAACCAACCTGACTGCCGCCCCGTTGTTCTCGGATTCCCAGAATCCCGGGGATTATCTCGTTCGCTACTCCGACGGAGTACTCCTCTTCGCCCGGAAGAGACATCTGATGCGGTCGGATCGAGAGAACTATCCGGTGTGGATAGGGTTCACTGTCACCGGCGGCTTTCACGTCGACTCATCTTCGCACTCACAGAACCGACTCTTCGCGCCGACCACTCTGGAGTTTGCGGCCCATCAGGGGCGCTCGGCCCTCATCATGGTCGCAGAAGAGACTGAGGCCAGGACGGCGGCTCTCGCTAAGACCGTCGCGGAAAACTATCCCGTCCTCATTGCTCGACGACGCGAGCGCATGGAACGACTTCTTCAGAAATCCTTTCTTCGAGTCAACGATGAACAATACGAAAAGGCGCTTGCGTGGGCAAAGATTTCGATGGATGCCTTGATCATGAACCAGGTGAAGAAGGGCATATTCGCCGGCTTGCCCTGGTTCAGTAATTATTGGGGACGGGATTCGTTCATTTCATTGCCCGGGGCGTCGCTCGTCACCGGAAACTATTCAGAAGCAAAAGAGATCATACGTTCGTTTGCAGAATGGCAGGAGAAGAATCCGCAGAGCCGCTATTTCGGCAGAATTCCCAACCTTGTCACCACAACTTCAATCTCCTATAACACAACAGACGGAACCCCGTTGTTCGTGAATGCCTTGTATGAGTATGTGAACTATTCCGGCGACAGCGCATTTGCCCGAACGCTCTATCCAGTCGTCCGGCGGGCAATCGAAGGCTCGCTGCGCTACCGAATCGATAAGAACATTTTTCTAACACACGAAGATGCTGAAACATGGATGGATGCGGTCGGTCCTGACGGCCCGTGGAGCCCACGGGGAAACAGGGCGAACGACATTCAGGCTTTATGGATGAAGGAGCTCAATATTGGCTCGTTGCTCGCGCACGCGTTCCACGAGGAAACAAATGCGAACCGGTGGGACAGTCTCGGCCAGATCGTCTACAACAATTTTCAGCGTATGTTTGTCGACACTTCCGCCGGGGTTGTGTTCGACCACCTTCGTCCCGATGGAACTCCGGATAAGCAAATTCGCCCTAACCAACTACTGACACTCGACTTCATCGAGAACCCGGAAACCAAAAGACTCGTGTTCAGGAACGTCACGCAACGTCTGGTGTATCCACACGGCATCGCTTCCCTATCCCAGGACGATGAAAATTTTCATCCTTACCATCACTTTGAGCCGCATTATGTTCAGGATGCGGCTTACCACAATGGTATCGTGTGGACCTGGCTCGCCGGACCGTGGATCCAAACTGCTTGCGAACTTGGCCTTCCCAATCTGGCCTTTGAAGTAACAAAGAACATGACGCACCAGATCCTGGAACGGGGTGCCGTCGGCACGCTCTCTGAGTTGGTTGACGCAGTTCCAAGGCCGGGAGAAAAGGAGCCGAGATTATCCGGGGCAATCTCGCAGGCGTGGAGCCTCGCAGAATTCATCCGGACGTTCTATCAATCGTATCTAGGCATCTCGGTAGACGCGGTCAACCGCCATCTTTGGTTCTTCCCGCAACTCCCGGACGATATTACGAACCTCGCGTTCAACATCCACATCGGCGACACGGAACTCCCGATCGAGTACGAGCGGTCGAGCGGAGGAGCTCGTGTCACTCTCGGACCAATGGATACGCCATCTCCTCTCCAACTCGATATCGGGATTCCGGTCGGCGGCAACAAGGGGCGCCTCTGCCGCCTGACTCTCCAACCAAAGACCAGAATTGTCCTTTCGGTCAACGAGGATGGATTCAAGAAAGAATCCCAGGACTCCACGGAGGTTAGATCATCGATGCAACCGTTGGCTGCGTTCGAAGACCTGCAAGATATTCACCTGGCGACACCGATCGTCCGCCCCGGACTGAATGCGTTGAAAGACCCGCTCCACAGGATCCTCTCCAATGCTGAGGTCAAGCTCTCCGGTATCCACGCGACGCTCCTGTGCGACATGTCGGACCGTGCCGGTGACGATAACGGCTCAGGGTCGTATCTCTATCCACTCACACAGTCGTTGAAACCTGGAAGTCTTGATATCACGTACTGCTCCGTGAGAGCGGATGACCGCAACACGTACTTTATGCTGCAATTCAGAAATCTCTCGGACCCGGGTTGGCATCCTGAATACGGCTTTCAACTTACATTCGTGGCAATCGCGATCGACAAAGATGGAGTGATCGCTTCAGGCGGGTCGGAGATTGGCAGGAACGCGCACTACTCGTTGCCAAAAGGATTCGGCTTCGAGACGATCATCTACATCGGAGGAGGCGTACGGGTCGAGGACGACAGGGGGATCGTGTTAGCAGAGTATGTTCCGGCCTCAGGCGATGAACGAAACCCTCTGGGATCGGTTGCGAATAGGACAATCGAATTTTCAATCCCGACTGACGTTCTGGGAGTGCCGCAGAAATCGTGGCGGTATGCGGTGATCGTAGGAGCGCAGGACGATCATGGCGGTGCCGGCATCGGAGACTTTCGGTCAGTCGAGGCTTTAGCGACAGAATGGACGGGAGGAGGAAAAAAGAGGCCGAAAGACGCAAACGTCTATGACGTTTTAATACAAAAGTAATTATTCATCTCACATCCATCATAGGAGGTTATCATGTTCTTCATATTCTATGTTCTCGTCGCAATCGTTGCGTTCGTGCTTTGGCTCAACGCACGAAACAAAGTCCAGACCGAGCACAATGCCGGATTCAAAGCTACGGCTTCGGTTTCCGGACTCGTCGCTTTAGGAGCCATTGCACTGTCCTTCACGCAAGTCATAACGGTCATTCCGGCGGGCAATGTGGGTGTTGTTGATTTCTTTGGCACGGTTTCAGATATGACGCTCAAGGCGGGGATCAATCTTGTCAACCCGTTCGCTCGCATCGTGAAGTTTAGCGTAATGACTGAGGAACTCAAGGAGGCTATGGACGTTCCATCGAAAGAAGGCCTGACTGTGCAGCTGGAAATTAGCGCTCTCTATCATCTCAACCCCGACAAGGCCGCTGAGGTCTACAAGACCATTGGCCCATCGTATATTGAGACCATTCTTGAGCCGAATTTTCGTTCGGTGGCAAGGGGTGTAACCGCGGGCTACGAAGCGAAGGCTCTCTATACCTCTGAGCGGGAAGTCCTAGCACAATCCATTCTGAAGGAAATCGAACACATCGTCGAGCCAAGGGGAATTACTGTAG
>JBGOVN010000226.1:0-3558 GCA_041478155.1 Bacteroidota bacterium
CGAATTAATTGCCACATTGAAACCCATGGTCGATAAGGGTGTGAGTGAACCGTTGACGCAGTTCAATCCCTACATCATGCTGTTCTATGCCTACCAGGGAATAGAGATGTACTCGGAGGCGGAATCCTTGCTGCCGGCCGTTCGCGCTGCATATGCCGGCCAACAGGGGATCGACCAGATTATCGGGCAGTTGCGTGCGGAACTTGATGCGAATAGAGTTGCCGCAGTGCCCCATGCACCATCTCCGGAGAACAAGCCCCCTACAAAGCAGGGAAAATGAGGATGAAGTTGTTTGGGGAGCGGGAGTCCAATCGATCGAATTGGGAAGATTTCTGGGATCAGAAGCAGAACACGGAAGAAGTCTACTCCAACGCCGACAGGGTTGTCCGAAATCTCCGATCGGTTACGGACCTCCGCGAAAAAAAAGTCCTGGAGATTGGGGCCGGCACCGGACGCGATAGCTTCCCGCTTGCAGCAGAGGGGGCTCTCATTTACCAACTGGATTACGCCGAGAATTCCCTTCGCATTCTCAAGCGATTATCGGAGCGCGACAATATCCCCGTCCACATTATCGGCGGGGATACATTTCTTCTTCCGTTCCGTGACGGCACTTTCGATATAGTTTTCCATCAGGGACTACTCGAACATTTTCAGAAACCCGCGGCAGAGAAGCTCCTGCGCGAAAACATTCGCGTCCTGAAGACAGGCGGACTTTTACTTGTCGACGTCCCTCAGCGATATCATTCCTACACCGTCGTCAAACACATCCTTATCGCCCTTAACAAATGGTTCGCAGGATGGGAAAGGTCCTTTTCCGTAACGGAACTGCAGGGGCTTTTGAAGCAGCTTGGGCTCACACCCGTCTACTCGTATGGTGAATGGATGTATCCAAGCTTCCTCTATCGTGCTGCTCGCGAGGCACTTCGAACGGTCGGTGTAAAGCTACCGCTGTATCCCACCTTCAATAGTCAATTTACTCGCGCTCGCGCAAATCTTCGCGCATCTCTCCTCAAGACATCGCTTCCGCTCTATACGGGCATCTCCATCGGCGTTGTCGGGAAGAAATAGAACGCCGACAGCCATCAGATGAAAATTCTCGTGCTGAACTGGCAGGATATCAGGAATCCGCTCGCCGGAGGGGCAGAGGTTCACCTGCATGAGATTTTCCAACGTATCGCCGCGCGCGGACATTCCGTAACGCTGTTTTGTTCCTCTTTCGACGGGTGTGCGCGAGAGGAAATGCTCAACGGCATTCGCGTCATCCGGCGAGGCAATCGAAACGTCTTCAACGCACTCGTTCCCTTCTACTATCGCTCCCAATTCAGAAAAGAGGGTTACGACATCGTCGTCGATGATATCAATAAGATACCGTTCTATACGCCTCTGTTTGTGCGTGAGCCGCTCCTGGGGATGGTCCTTCACCTCTTCGACGTCAGTATTTTTCGCGAAGCAATATTGCCGGCGGCGCTCTACGTCTACGGCGCAGAACGGCTGGCTCTTTCGGTCTATCGCAACACCCCGATGGCGGTGATTTCAGAAAGCACGCGTCAGGAATTGCTTCGCCACGGTTTTTCAGCCAGCCGCATTTCAAACGTTCAGATCGCCGTCGACCACAGTGTCTACCGAAGAGTCGAAGTTCGAAAAGGCTCTGCTCCGCTGGTCGGCTATCTCGGCCGCATAAAGAAATACAAGAGCGTAGACCACCTCCTCAAGGCGTTCCAGATTGTTGCTCAGGAACTACCGGAAGCGAAACTCGTGATTATTGGCGACGGAGATGCGCGGCCGATGCTGGAGAAACTTGCCGGATCACTCGGCCTCGCTGACCGGGTGAGGTTTGCCGGCTACCTCCCCGCGGAGGAAACAGTACGCCTGATTAATCAGTTGGATGTCGTCGTGAATACTTCGGCCAAAGAAGGTTGGGGATTGACCGTGACAGAGGCAAACGCCTGCGGAGTTCCGGTCATTGCAAGTGACGTACCCGGTTTGCGGGATTCAGTTCTCGATGAAAAGACCGGCTTACTGTACGAGTACGGGAATATCGAACAGCTTGCACAAAAAATTCTTTTGGTTCTCAGAGATTCAAACTTCCGTGAGCGCCTGGCCGGTGAGGCGCTCGCATACGCCAAGACCTTTAGCTGGGATTCGTGTGCGGAACGAATGATGCAAGCAATGGAAACAGTCGTCGAAGGTCGAAAGAGGCCAAGCCAGTAACGATCACCCCAGTTTTTGCCGGAGAATAACCGCTGCGGACTGTGGGGAATCAGCCTGGCTAATGTAGCGTGTGCAATCTCCAGCCCCTTCCCAGAGCAGTTCACCCTTGAGCGTGGCGATAACATCTTTCCAGAATGGCCCGACGACAACGATCGGTTTTTCCGGTACAACTCCTTTGTTGATAAACTCCCAAACGCACGCGAGTTCCAACAGGGTGCCGGTTCCGCCTTTCAGTATGACGTAGGCCTGGCCGATCTCGACGAGTTTCAGCAGCCTCTCGGCGAATGAGGGGACTCGGATTTCGCGCTCGACCCAAGGGTTTGGCGGACGCCGGAAGTATTCACTGGTGACACCAATCGTTGACCCGCCCGCCTCTTTCGCCCCCCTTGCCGACGACTCCATGATACCTGCATAGCCTCCGTTGCAAACGATGAAACCAGCAAGGGCAAGCTCCCTTCCGAGATCATAAGCCGAACGGTACTCGGAGTCTCCATCGACGGGCCGCGAACTCCCAAAGACTGAGATGATGTGTGCCATAGTTCTGCCCGACTAGTCGATGAAGGTCCAGTTTACGCTCAATCGAATATGCCGCCCGGGCATCGGATAGACAGGCGTGAGGAGATACGCTGCATTGGACAGATTATCCCACGACAGACTTATGAGTGCATCGCCAACGTTGAACGTCCCGAAAATATCGAATGTCGTGAACCGTCCGAGTTCAGACTGTGTATTCTCCGCATAAATAAGTTGTTGAGGAAGATAGACCATGCCGCGTTGTCGATCAGAAAAACGAGTTCTGATACCAACATTCAGATGAAGGGCGCCATTGAGTAAGGTATTCCGGTACGTGAATTCAGCCGACGTTGTGATTCGCGGGAACAGAAGTTTTGTTGTGTCGGATTCACGGTATTCGATGGCCGTGAGTGTCCCGCTCAGAGTAAAGTGGCCAAACCGGAGCTTTGCACTTCCCGCAAATCCCGCAATCCGAATTACCGAAACGTTTATAACGGTCACCGCGGGAGTTCCAAACGCTGTCGTCGAGGAGGCAAAGACGATACCATCGGTTATCTCACGCTGGAAGTACGATGCCTCGCACGTCACGGCCGAGTCGGACTGAAATCGGAATCCGGCTTCGAGGAATTCGTGTCGCTCGCGCTGAACC
Source organism: Bacteroidota bacterium (assembly GCA_041478155.1). GTDB lineage: Bacteria > Bacteroidota > Ignavibacteria > UBA10030 > UBA10030 > JBGOVN01. The sequence continues at coordinate 3,374 of JBGOVN010000226.1, forward strand.
TGGTTCGGTCGAAAGAGAGTCGAATCCGTCCAATAACGCTCCTGGATCGTCGGGAATCGGACCGTTGTTCCGTAGTCTGCCACGAACGAAATCCCAGACGTTAGTCTCAGCGTCGCTTCACTGCTGATGGAGGTTGCCGATTCGCCCCGAAGTGACTCATAGCGAGCAAAAAGGGATGGGATGAA
>JBGOVN010000050.1:0-6928 GCA_041478155.1 Bacteroidota bacterium
AAGAACTTCGCGGGTGTTAGTTTCGACGTCCTGCGTCTGCGGCGTGTTTTCTTGGGGGGTGTGTGGTTAGCTTTTTTCACGAATGGGCATTCGGGGATGTTGCGCAAAGCAGGAAAACGGGCGAACCGATATTTCTCTCGCGCGCTCAACGCGGCCTGAGCGTCGTAAGGACCGGATCCTACTCCAATCCAGCAGAGAACTCTCGAAAAGACTGAAGGGCCGTCATGATGGACGGCCCGCTGTCAAAGCATTGCCATTATTTTTGGTATCCCCACTTTTTGTAGTTTGCTTCAATCTGGTCGGGGGACGGATGTTCAAGTATCGGAGTGGGAGTTGTAGTAAACTCTTCTTTTGGATGGGCCTGAAAAATCTGTGCGTTAATCTCGGTGTCGTCCTTGAAGATCTCCGGAACCTGTGTGTCCTCGAAGATCGCCCCCCATGGGCATTCCGGTTCACACGCCGCACAATTAATGCATTCGTCAGGTTGGATAAACAACTGCTTCTGGTAGGCCGGGTCTTCGACCGTCAAACCGTAAATGCAATCGACCGGGCATACTTTGACGCAGGCAGTATCCTGGCAATCGGCGCATAATCGTGTTATGACCCACGGCATAGTTGGGACTCCTTTGTTGGTTCAGTGGCGGGTGTGAAGACGAGGGGTCAGGCTCCCTCGCGTTGTTCGGTCTTGCGCATCGGCGACGGGGGCAAATTGAGAACGTCTTCGGGAAAATGGTCGAGCAGAAAACTGATGATATCCTTTACCGAGATTACTGCAAGCGGTTTGCCCTTTTCGTCGACGACCGGAACGTGGCGATAGCCGCCGACGTGCATCGCATTCAAAACAAACGCAATGCTGTCGTCCGGTTGGAAGCCGGAGACTTTTGGCGTCATGACCTCGCTGAGCTTCTTCTCCTCGATCCCCTTCTTCCCCGCCACTTTCATCAGCACATCACGTTCCGTAAAAATACCGGCAATTTTTCCCTTGTCGGTAATCAGCACACATCCGATCCTTTTTTTCTGCATCTCCTGGATCGCTTCACCGACTGTTTGGTCCGGAGAAAGCGTGATCGGTTTTTTTACCGGGATGTGCCGGAGCGGCTTCTTGAATGTCGAGGAATCGAGCACTTTGGCGTTGCCACCTTCCTCGTACATGATGCTGTATTCTTCGTCGAGGATTTCATCATTCATGGTAAACTCCTTCGTCCCTTGTCACGCGTTTGCAACTGGAGAGACATTCTCTATAATAGAGAACTCGATCTGAAATTGCAAGGGTGAAGAATTTGTCCCACTTGTGAGGAGCCACACAAACTTCCGACCGCTTCAATTGTTAAACCAATATGAGGCTACGCTTCGAAACACTTGATTTTCTTCACATTCTTCGTTAAGAGTCTTTGTGGGACAACGATGCCGGTAGGGATCGACACTCCGGTGTTTTTCGAATTGAGGAGAGGATATTGATGGATACGTTAACGTTGCAATCGTTTCTCTCTGTTGGTTCGGATCTTGAGTCAAATCAATACAAGATCCTTGGAATTCTGAAACGCTATGAGAAAGAGTTCGCACACAACAGATTGTACCCGGCACTCGCGGAGCTGATCGAACTCGTGCATACGCTTGAATCATTACTCACACAGCAGTCAAACTTCCAGCAGCAACTACCGAGGCAGATAAAGGAGGTCGACCTACGGAATAAACGGCTAGTGTTTGAGTCGTTCGAGACGACAGCGTCGGAGACCGGAAACGTCCTCGAGCTCGTTGCCTGGGCGTTACCGCACATCAAGATGACAATCAGAGAAGGGACGCGGATTTACGATTTTGTTGATGAGAACATATCGATAGTGGAAGTCGGGATCCTGCCGGTCTATCGGGAGGAAGGATATTACTTTATTCCGGAGCACAGCTCAGCTCTTCTGCATCTCGTTCGCTATCAAGTGTCCCTGCTGAGCTCCGAAGGTGAGCGGTTCCGGACGTTGAAGACTCAAATTGTTCAGTCAGTCAGGCAAGCTCCTCTTTTCGCCTCACCCGAATCGATCAAGCTACAACTGATCGAAGAGCACAAGGAGCTCCCGAATCCCGCAACGTACATTTGTTCCACCGATTTGGATTTCCCTTTCGCAGAAACAATTTTTCCCATCGCGAAGCGAAAACTCATGGCCCGGCTCGCTGCGTAATCCGAACCAAAACACGTTTACCGCGACTTCCATTCCTGCTCTTCTCTTCCTTCCATTTTGTTCGAGTACCGTGCAAGGACGAACAGGAGGTCGGAGAGGCGGTTGAGGTACATAACCGGCGTTGAGCCGGTTTTTTCATTTTGGGAAAGTCTGACGACGAGGCGTTCCGCGCGTCGGCACACGGTGCGAGCTACATGGAGTTGGGCCCCCACGTTTGAGCCGCCGGGAAGTATGAACGATGAGAGAGGTGACAACGACGTCTCGAGCCGGTCGATCGTCTTCTCGAGTTGTGCGACTGCAGCCGGACGGCTGCGACGCACGCGCAATCCCTTCTTGCCGGGAGGCGTGGCGAGGTCCGCACCGAGGACAAACAGTTCGTTCTGAATAGATTCGAGAATAGAATCGATGTCGCTTCGGGGCGTGAACGAACGCGCGACGCCGATGGTGCAACTCAACTCATCGACGGAACCGTAGGCGTCGATTCGCAGTGAGTCCTTTGAAACCTTCTTCCCGCCGAACAGCGAGGTTTCCCCTCTGTCCCCCCGCTTCGTGTAGATCTTCATACTTCGATTAAGGCCTTCGACTAGGGATTGTTCAGCGCCGACTCGGCGTCCAATTCCTCGAGGCGACGCCTGATGAGCGCGAGCTCAACCTGAAGGGTTTCCGAGATCACCTGCAGCTCCGCGGCGCGTATCTCATCGACTTTGGCATGAAGTTGCTGGAGCATCAGCTCCGACTTGAGGTTCACCTGATAGTCCAGCTCTGCGCGGAGCCTGTCTTTTTTCTGCGCTCGATTTTGGCTCATCATGATCATAGGAGCCTGGAACGCCGCAATAGCGCCGAGCACGAGGTTGAGGAAAACGAAGGGGTAAAAGTCAAACGGCTTGAATACAATGAGAATTGAATTGAGAATAATCCAGCATGCGAGCAGAAACGCGAATGTGATGATGAACTTCCAGCTGCCGCCGAATTCCGTAATCTTGTCAGCCAGCCTGTCCCCAAAACTCATTTGCTCATCGTTCTCCTCGTTCACATTCTTCGAAGCGAGAGAGGTAACGAGTTCGTTCGTCGCCCGCAAACGTTTTCCGATTTCACTCACCATCGAGATGGCAACAGCGGGGCGATCCATGAGGAACCTGATGAAATCATCGCGCTTCATTTCGAGAAATCGCGAGTCCTCCATCACTGTTGCCTTCGCTGTGCGAGGCAGGCCGTCGATGATCGAGAGCTCTCCGAAAAACTCTCCCTGATGCAGAACGGAAACGCGGATATCTTTTTTCTGGAATTGATCGGGGACAGAGATCTCGACGATGCCTTCTTCGATAATGAACATCGAATCACCCGTGTCGCCCTTGCGGAAGAGAACTTCTCCGGGCCTCACGGGACGGGGCTTCCACAGCTTGGCGAGCACCGCCAGATCGGCAACGGAGAGCTTCTCGAAGATTGGAATCTTCGACAGGAGTTCCTCTGATATGATGTCGAGATGGCTCATTGTGAGAACAAACTTACAAAACTACACTGAAAGAAAAAAGCCCTGATCCAAAAACCAGGGCTTTTGCATGCTCGATTGTCTGCGGCGTGTGTGTCGTGTCACACCGATCGCTTTTTTCCGTTACGACGACGGTTGTTCCAGTACTGGGGGAGCTCACTGTAAAAATGAACCGAAGTTCGTATTCCCCCGAAAAAATTGTCGAGATTGATGTGCTCATCGGGGGCATGGGCATTCTCGTCGGGGAGGCCGAACCCGAGAAGGACGGTATCCAATCCGAGAATCTTCTTGAACTGCTCAACGATCGGGATCGACCCTCCCTCCCTCTGGTACAGCGGCTTCTTGCCGAAGCCTTTTTCGAGCGCCGCAACTGCTGCCTTCACACCCGGACTATCAATCGGCGTGATGGCGGCTTCACCTCCGTGGAGCGCGCGAACCTTGACCGTCACCGTTTTGGGGGCGATTCGCCGGAAGTGTCGCTCGAATAACTTTGCCGCTCCTGCCGACAACTGGTCGGGAACGAGGCGCATCGAGATTTTTGCGAATGCCTTCGCCGGCAGAACTGTCTTCGCGCCTTCTCCTGTGTATCCTCCCCAGATCCCGTTGCATTCCAATGTCGGGCGTGCCCACACTCGCTCGAGTGTTGTAAATCCCTTTTCCCCATACAGTTCCCGGACTCCCAATTTTTTTGCGTATGCGCGATCGTTCCAGGGAAGCTTTTTGTACGCCGACCGCTCCGTCTTTGTCAGGGGGCGAACGTCGTCATAAAATCCCTTGACCGTGACTCTTCCGTTCTTATCGTGGAGAGACGCTATCATCTCACTTAGCGCTTGAACAGGATTGTGGACAGACCCGCCGAATGAACCCGAGTGCAAGTCGCTATTCGGACCCGTTACTTCCACCTCCATATAGGCGAGACCACGAAGTCCGTAACACACTGAGGGGACACCCTCGGCAAACATTGCGGAATCGGATATCAACACGAGGTCCGCATCCAGCAATTCCTTATGCTCCTTTACGAAGTTGTCGAGGTTTGCGCTCCCGACTTCCTCCTCTCCTTCGATGATCATCTTAATATTTACTGGCAATGACCCGCTATTCTTCATGTACGACTCGATTGCCTTGAGGTGTATGTAGACTTGTCCTTTGTCATCCGCCGAACCCCTTGCGTACAGATTCTCTCCTCGAATCGTCGCTTCAAAGGGGGGAGATGTCCATAAATTAAGTGGGTCGACCGGCTGCACATCGTAGTGACCGTAGAACAAAACTGTAGGTTTTCCGGGAGCACCTTTCCATTCAGCATAGACGATCGGATGGCCGGGGGTCTCGAAGATCTGAACTCCACCGAGCCCAATTGTTCTCATCTGGTCTGCCACCCATTCAGCACATCGCCTCGTGTCGGCGTTATGATCGCTTTGAGAACTCACACTGGGGATGGCCAGGAAATCTTTAAGTTCGCGAAGGTACCGGTCTTTGTTCGTTTCGATAAATGTCAGAATGCTTTCCATTTCGATTTTCCTTTTTTTAACGACACTAAACCCCTGGCGGGTCAAATATACTTATCGGTGCTCCGAAAGGCAACGACTATTCCCCCGCCCGACGTATCGACCGATATTCGCGAAGCGGAATAAACCGAGTGACCGCGATTGCTGGGGTTCTGAAACAGGTCTTTTGTATGTGGAATTCTGAGGCTCGCCTTGTTTTTCCGTCAACATTTTTCTACATTTTTTCGCCGGTTTTCTCGTCCGACCGGGGTGCGCGCACACGTCGAGATTCTAAACATCCATCTTCCTTTCTCTTCGTTTCTCAATTATCTCTTTGTCGGAACCCGTGGATTTGGATCCGTCTCACAATTGTTTTCCTTTTCGATCATTTCCTCTTCATTGGACTCTTTCCGGAAATCAATGAAGCATGTTGACGTGGTCTTGAGTTTTTTAATTCCCGCTCTTCGCACCCGCCCTCGCGCTGGACGTTCTCGCGATCGCCGAAGTTCCGAGCCAGTCTCCCGTCTTTTCGAAATCACTTCATGAAGGCTCAGCACAGGAAAAGGGTCGAAGGTCAAAAAACGGCATCAACCGGAATGGCCGCCGTCGTGCTCTTTCAGCTCGGAGGACCGGATTCTCCCGACGCTGTTGAACCCTTCCTGTTCAATCTCTTTATGGACCCGGATATCATCGATTTTCAATTCTTGAATTCAGTGAGAAGACCTCTCGCACGATTTTTTTCCCGGCGAAGAAGGGGAATCGTTGCTCGCCATTACGATGAAATCGGCGGCAAGTCCCCTATTCTCGAACTCACAAACCGCCAAGCGGCTTCTCTCGAGGCGATCCTCCGCGACAGAAATATACGCGCAACGGTATTTGTCGCTATGAGGTACTGGCGTCCACTCACCTCTGATGTCGTTCGGTCCGTGAGGGATGGTGGATTCGATCGCATCGTGTTGCTTCCCTTGTATCCCCAGTATTCAAAAGCGACCACACTTTCCAGCACACACGAATGGACGCGTCAGACAACGGCGATCGGCCTAGACCTTCCGACGCACCTTATCTGTTGCTATCCCAATCATCCACTCCTCATCAAGGCATTCGTTCAGCAGATTGAAAAAACACTCAAACGATTTGGGCAAACGCCGCACGAAGAAGTCGACCTTGTTTTTAGCGCGCACGGCATTCCTCTTAGTTTTATCGAAGCCGGTGATCCGTATCAGCTTCAAATTGAAGAGACAGTACACAGAGTCGTGGATGCCGGGAACTGGAAGTCGCCGCACGTTCTCTGCTACCAAAGCAAGGTGGGTCGACGAGAGTGGCTGGGACCATCACTCTCGCAGACAGTTAGAGTGCTCGCCCAGAAAGGACGCAAACGCTTGCTCGTCGTTCCGGTCGCTTTTGTGACTGAACACATTGAGACCCTTCATGAAATCAACATTGAAGTGCGAGCTGAGGCTCATGAACTCGGGATCCGACAATTCGAAATGATGCCTGCTCTTAATGACCACCCCGCTTTCATTCGATGCCTCGCCGATCTTGTTGAAGCCCAACTTCATACCTCTTTTTCGCCCGCTTCAAAGTGCATGAAATTGTGGGAGGAAAAACCCGGGAGGTCAGAACCTGTGCTTTGTCCCTGGTACCCGCAATAAAGATGGACTTTGAGTGGAGAGTGTTGAGTCCGGAGTATGACGGATGAGTCCCACAACGGGAGATTCCAGTCTCGGGCCTGTGTTGCGCGATTTGAGTCCCGGGACTTGACTCTCATTTGAATTGTTTGAATT
>JBGOVN010000183.1:0-3946 GCA_041478155.1 Bacteroidota bacterium
CAGGGTCACCCAGCCGCCCTCGGTGAACTTCTCGAAGACATTGACCACCAAAATCGAAAGGCACAGCACAAGTCCGATGACGTGAATAATGATGTGCCTGAACCAGTCCGGATATTTTTCCCTGCTTTGAATCCAATACCGAACCATCCCCATTTCGGAAAGGGAGAAGGTGAGAAAGACATTAATAGAGTACATCAGAACCAGAGTGCTCGTGTCCCCGTGTGTAAGAAAGAGCGTTATGATCGCGGCGCCGGAGATGAGGATAACGCCGTTTTGCATGGTGAGCCGGTTTGACAGCGAACTGAACCGGTGCGGCAGCCACGAATCGACTGCCATATTTGACATGACGCGCGGACCATCGATGAAGCCTGCCTGCGCGGCAACGAAAAGAAGCGCGGCCTCCGATGCCAGCGCGATGATAACGAAAATTCTTCCCGCAGGAATGGAACCAACGGTCCAGGAACCCGCAAACCGATCCAGCAAGACAGCATTCATGGTCTTGCCTTGCTCTGGCACCACATGATAGAGAAGATAACAAACAAGTATGCCGCCTGCGGTTACTGCCAGGGAAACTGCCATGTAGAGCATTGTCCGTTGTGCAGTATGGACTTTGGGCTCGCGCATGATTTGGATTCCGTTCGACACTGCCTCGATGCCGGTGTAGGTACCCGCCCCTCTCGTGTACGCCCGGGCGAAGATTGCAAACATGCCCGCAACACCGAGCGTCGAGAGCCCCGTCTGAAAACCGTGCTGCACATCTGAAATAACCTTCGGTGCTTCGAACAGATGGAACGCAATACCACCGAGGATGAGCGTGGCGTGCGTCATGAGAAAAACCACGAAAATGGGCATCAGTGCTGTGACCGATTCCTTCACTCCCCGGAGATTCAGTATCATGAGCAAACCAATACTCAGCGTAACAATGGCAAGCTTGTACTGAGCAACCGCTGACGGCAGAAAGCTAAATACCTGGTCGGCAGCACTCGCAATGGATACCGAGATTGTAAAGACATAGTCGACAAGCAGGGCCGCCCCGGACACAACGCCATACTTGGAACCGAGCAGCCTGCTCGCCACAACGTATCCACCGCCGCCGGACGGAAACTGCTCAATAATGCGGGAGTACGCGTAGGAGATGATAAAGATTGTGAAGGCAGTCGCCGCCACAAGAACAATGGCGAGGTAAGTGTTTTCTCCAAGGGCACGAAACGCCTCCTCAGGACCGTACGCGGATGAAGAAAGTCCGTCTGCACCGAGGCCAACCCATGCGAGGAACGCGATGAGGGAGATACGGTGAAAAACGCCCGGGTCTTTTAGATTGCGAGGAGGGCCAAAAAGGATTTCCTTGACTCGTACACTGCTAAACCGAGGATTTGGTTCATCATTCATAGTACTGACATCCGATATTCTTAACGACTTTTTCAATAAACTGCGGGAACAAGGTACAAAAAATTCACCTCTCTCCAAATCCGGGAAATGACAACCGTCCTGCTTTCTGCGCGACATCCTTGTCTTTCGTGTCTTTTTTTTGTAGTTATGGGTTGTCAGCGATATGCAAGCGTCGTCGAACCACCATCATTCCGAATTCAAAATTCCACATTCCGCACTTCAACCATGCCTGTTCAAGTAATCGTTGGCGCCCAGTGGGGCGATGAAGGTAAAGGAAAAATTGTCGACCATCTGAGCGAGGACGTCAACATCGTCGCTCGTTACCAGGGAGGGGCTAATGCCGGACACACGGTCGTCATTCCCGGCAAGCACGGAAAGCCCGAAAAGGAATTCGTCCTCCATCTTATCCCTTCCGGCATATTTCATTCACACGTCACGTGCGTGATCGGCAACGGCGTCGTGCTCGACCCGGCAGCGTTGATGGCAGAGATCGATCAACTGAAGCAAGCCGGGATCAGGATCGGTAAACGATTGCTCATCAGTCACAACGCGCATCTCATCATGCCATACCATAAAGCTCTCGATTCGCTCCGTGAACAGGGTGACCAGAAGATCGGAACGACCGGCCGCGGCATCGGTCCGGCATACATTGACAAGTACATGCGGACGGGAATCCGCGTCGTCGACCTGCTCGACCGTGATGTCCTGTCCAAGAAGCTGAAGCGCAACATTGAACAGAACAACGAGCTGCTCAGCAAGCTCTACCATTCACGGGAACTTGACGTCGACGCGATCATCCACGAGTACGAGGAGTTCGACAAAAAGATCGACGAATACGTTACCGACACATCCGAGTACCTGAGTGACCAGCTCATGAAAAAGAAGAAGGTCCTTGCGGAAGGAGCTCAGGGTGCACTCCTCGATGTCGACCACGGAACGTATCCTTTTGTTACTTCGTCCAGTCCGACAAGCGGCGGTGCCTGTACCGGATTGGGCATTCCTCCAACGGCTGTCAACTCCATCGTGGGCGTCGTCAAGGCGTACTCTACGCGTGTCGGCAATGGCCCTTTTCCCACCGAACTTGATGATTCCACCGGCACGAGCCTTAGGGAAAAAGGGGGGGAATACGGTGCGACAACCGGCCGCCCCCGTCGTTGCGGATGGCTTGACCTCATCTGCCTCGAATATTCGGTTCGCATTAACGGAATTCAAAAAATCGCGACCACAAAACTTGACGTCCTCGACGATTTTGATGAAATTCGGATGTGCGTCGGCTATCGCGTTGACGGGAGACTGCTCAAGCATTTTCCGACAGACGTTAAGACCCTTGAAAACGTGCAGCCTGAATACCGATCATTCAAGGGTTGGAAGACGCCGATCTCCGATGTGCGGACGTTCCGCGGACTCCCACGAGAGGCTCAGCGGTACATCAAGGCAATTCAGGAATTCCTCGGAACCAGAATCTGGATCGTCTCAGTCGGCCCAAGGAGAGACCAGACTGTAATTGTAAAAACATGAAGCGGATTTCGCAAACAGCAATCGCCCCGGCCCCATGACCCACCTTCATTTCGCCCCTTCATCCTTAGACCATCGCGTATCCATTCTGGCCGCCGTTGTTGCTGCCATCGTTGTTCCCATTATTGCTGCCATTTTTGCACAATGAGCTCAAATTCAAAACTGCGGATACCGGCTGCGACGCTCCCTGCCTCTGGCAAGCTGAAGATATTCCTGCTCATCCTCGCGTTTGTCATTGTTGCCGGCACGCTTTGGTACACGCACGATATTGTCCGCTCGTTGCACGCCAAGGAGAAACAGGTTGCCGACCTCTACGCCCGGTCTCTTGAATACATTGCCAACGCCAAAGTAGGCGAAGGAGACTACAACTTTGTCTTCAACGAAGTCATCAACGCAATTGACTTCCCGATCGTCGAAACTGACAGCACGAATCAAGAGGTCAAAGCCTTCCGGAATATAGAAATTGACTCTAACCTCGTAAAAAACCGACGGGATGCGATCCTCCGTTCAATGATCCCCGACATGGACGCAATCCACCCGCCGATTATCGTCGCTTACCAGGATACGATCATCATAAGCCGCGTGCACTACGGTGAATCACCGCTGATCACGAATCTCCGGCGATTGCCGTTCGTCGAGTTGGGCGTGGTTGCAGTCTTCATCCTCATCGGCTACATCAGTTTCAGCTATATCAAGCGGAGCGAGCAGAGCAACATCTGGGTGGGGATGGCGCGGGAAACCGCGCATCAACTGGGGACACCGATCTCAAGCATGATGGGCTGGGTGGAACTTCTCCGGGGGCAATCCCGTGACGATTCGAAGGCCATGGAGACGATACGCGACATGGAGAATGACCTCCACCGGCTTCAAAAAATCGCCGATCGTTTCTCAAAGATCGGTTCCAAACCGGACCTCCGGGAGGAAAATCTCGTCGATGTGATCACGAAAGTGATTCAGTATTTCGAAAGACGAATTCCGCACACTGGGAAGCAAGTCAAGCTCTCGATCGAATCACCATCTGTATCAAGCGCCAGGATCAACC
>JBGOVN010000059.1:0-6557 GCA_041478155.1 Bacteroidota bacterium
ACTCCGATCCTGCGCGGAAACGATGTCTATGCCTCGTGTAACTCGTGCCATTATAATGAGAGTGTCTTGAAATACGCCAAACCGTTCACGAGGGCGAAGCAGATTATTCTCGACTCGGGCTGTTACGGCTGTCATGAGATTAAGGGATTTGGCGACTTGCCGAAGCTAGGGCCGCAGCTGAACTCCATTTCGGCGAAGAACAGGCCCGATTGGATCTACCGGTGGGTGAAGAATCCTAAGGATTACAATCCGCACACCCGGATGCCGAATTTCAAACTCACCGATGAACAAGCAGAAGCGGTGGCCGCATTTTTGACGAACCTCTCGAAAAGCAGTGACTTTAAGACTGAACGGCCCCGCGGGTCTTTTGCCGGCGGTAGCGCTTCTCAGGGCAAGAAGGTTTTTGAGACTGTAGGCTGTCAGGGCTGCCACGTTACCGCAGGTTTCACTGCAGTGCGTGATTCCCGCGGAACGAACTACGACATCGCTCCGGAGCTGACGCGCGTTGGGAGCAAGGTAGGCGGCGACTGGTTGTTTGACTGGATCAAGAATCCGCGGCGTTACAATCCCGAGACACGGATGCCGAACCTGCGCTTGACGGACCCCGAGGCGCGCGATGTGGTGGCGTATCTGTTGACACTCAAAGACGACCGGGCTCTTGCACCTGTGAAGCTCGACCTCTCAAACCCGGAAAAGATTGCGCGCGGCGAACGGCTGATCAAAGAATACGGATGTTTTGGATGTCATAGCATTAAGGGGACGGAGAAGGAAGGAAAAGTCAGTGTCGAGTTATCGGATTTCGGGAGGAAGAAGTACGAACAGATGGATTTTGGGGATACGCATGAGTTGAGCCCGACCGACACAGCGGATTACAGAGAGAATGCAAACGGGACTGTCTCCGTGAAGCATTCGTGGGCCGGATGGGTTTTTGGGAAGTTTCGAAACACTCGACTCTACCAAACTGAACGCATCATTCAGAAGATGCCCGTGTTTGCGTTCACGGACGATGAGATCAGGCATATCCGGCTGTTCCTCACCAGTATGTCGAAGGATCTCCCGCTCCCGAAGTATCTAAGTGTCTACGACAAGCGGATGCAGGATATCGAGGCCGGTCGACGCTTGACGATCAGGTACAATTGCATACAATGTCACAATCTTGAAGACCGTGGCGGCTATATCCTGGCGAAGTATGAAGAACCGGCCCTCGGTCCGCCGACGCTCCCCGAAAGTCAGGGCGCAAAAGTTCAGGAATCGTGGTTGCATAATTTCCTGAAAGGTCCGACGACGGTTCGGCCATGGCTTAAGGTGCGCATGCCGACGTTTAGTCTAACGGACGATGAAATTGGGAAGGTTCAACGCTATTTTCTTGGCCTTTCGAATCAGGATTTCATGATTCGCGATTTTGCTTCGACGCCGATCGAACAGAAATATCTTGTGCCCGGGACAAAACTCTTCGAAACGTATCAATGCGGAAAATGTCACCCGGCCGGAAACGTGAGCGGAGCGATCTCAGCCGACCTCGCGCCAAACCTCGCGATGGCAAGCACACGGCTGAAGCCTGAATGGATTCTGCAGTGGCTGCACGACCCGCAGAAACTGCAGCCTGGAACACGAATGCCGGCATTCTTCACGGAGGGAAAGGGACCCGACGAGACAGTCTTGGGTGGAGTGGAAAGCGAGCAGATTAAAGCCCTTCAAACCTATGTTTGGAGCATCGGCGCCCGCAAGGCGGCATCGGTTGCGGCTCAATAAGTTCACATAATAAAATCATTCAAAAGAAGAACTGATCCAGAAAAAATAGAGAGGAGTTGCAATGAATCGAAAAAATATTCTTGTCGGTATGATCCTTGCCCTGACGACATCGGGCGTCCTCCTTGCAGGAGATGTGACGGGAAAGGTTGGATTCGACGGCAAGGCGCCTGCGCCTGCCAAGTTGCAGATGAATGCCGACCCCGTCTGTAAGAAGGCACATGCGACGGATGTCTACGGCGAAGAAGTAGTGCTGAATAAGAATCATACGTTGAAAAATGTACTCGTCTATGTAAAGGACGGTTTGACGGGAAAGCCTTCACCCACCCCAGCGGAGAAAGTCGTGTTTGACCAGAGAGGGTGTGTCTACCAACCGCACGTACTCGGTATCATGGTCGGCCAGGAGTTAGAAGTGCTCAACAGCGACCCGACACTGCACAATGTGCATTCGCTCTCCAAGTTAAATACTCAGTTCAACCAGGCCCAGCCCATGAAGGGCATGAAGATGAGCAAGAAATTCGACAAGGTCGAGACTTTCAAGGTAAAGTGTGAAGTCCACTCGTGGATGGGAGCATACATTGGCGTGTTCAGCAATCCCTACTACGCAGTAACGGATGATGACGGTTCGTTCACGATTAAGGGTCTTCCTGCAGGCGAGTACACTATCGAAGCCTGGCACGAAAAATATGGAATCCAGACGGCCAAGGTCAAGGTAGACGCGACGGGCAAAGCAACGATCGACTTCAAGTTTAACGGGTAATCACTCGTACGCATTCTCCGCACGAACGGAGAGATGCGGCCTCGCAAGGAAAGGGAGACTCCATTGGAACACGTCGCAGCTGCTGAGCACCATACGCACGATCACGGCCACGAGGAACACCTCGGCTTCTGGCGAAAATATATTTTTTCGGTCGACCACAAGGTTATCGGATTGCAGTACGGCGTTACTGCATTACTCTTCCTCTTCTTTGGATTTTCGCTCATGATGATCATGCGGTGGCAATTGGCGCACCCCGGGGAGCCCATTGCAGCAGTATTCTTCATCGCGCCCATGGCGTTGATCGGCGTTGTCGTCTTTTTCATTTCGGGAATCAAGCCTTCCTTGAGTATGCTCATTGGACTTCTGTTTCTCGGGATGGCGGGATTGGTCTACTATCTCACTTCCGGCGACGAACGGTTCCCCGGCGGCATCATGTTGCCGGAATTCTATAATCAGCTCGGTGCGATGCACGGAACGATTATGATTTTTCTCGGTGTCGTCCCCCTTGGAGTGGGAGCGTTCGGGAATTTCGTGGTCCCGCTTCAGATTGGTGCCCCCGACATGGCGTTTCCAAAACTCAACATGGTAAGCTACTGGAGTTACTTCGTCGGCGGACTGACGATGCTTGTGAGCTTTTTCGTTCCGGGAGGGGCTGCGAATTCGGGGTGGACGTCATACGCTCCGCTCTCCGTTATAGCAACAACCGGTCAAACGATGTGGATCATCGGCATGGTCTTTCTCATCACATCGTCGCTCCTAGGTTCCGTTAATTTCATCGTCACAATCGTACAGCTGAGAGCCAAGGGTCTAACCTTTATGCGTTTACCGTTTTTCGTCTGGGCACAGCTGGTGACCTCGTTCTTATTGTTACTCGCATTTCCGCCTCTGGAGGCCGCCGCGGTTCTGCAACTCATGGACCGCGTTGCAGGCACAAGTTTCTTTCTGCCAAGTGGTTTGGTCGTGAGCGGACAAGCTTTGCAAAATGCAGGCGGAGGGAGTCCGATCCTCTGGCAGCATCTTTTCTGGTTTCTCGCGCATCCGGAGGTGTATGTGCTGATCCTTCCCGCACTGGGAATCGTCGGCGAAATTATTGCGAACAACACCAGGAAACCGCTGTGGGGATATAAATCTCTGGTCTATTCTGTCATCTTTCTCGGGTTCATGTCTTTCATCGTCTGGGCTCATCACATGTTCCTGACTGGAATGGGAACAACGATCAGCACGTTCTTCCAGACGACAACAATGATCATTTCGATTCCGTCCGTCATCATTCTGACAGCTCTCATCATCTCGCTTTACGGCGCCTCGATCCGATTTACGGTTCCGATGTTGTTTGCGCTGGCGTTTCTTCCCATGTTTGGTATCGGTGGATTGACCGGACTTCCGCTCGGTCTGGCGCCACCCGACATCCATCTTCATGACACGTATTACGTCATCGGACATTTCCACTACGTCGTCGCCCCCGGAACTCTCTTTGCGTTGTTCGCCGGGATTTACTTTTGGTTCCCCAAAATCGTCGGTCGGACAATGAATACGAGGCTGGGGAAAATTCACTTTTGGGGATCTTTCGTTGCGATCAATTTTGTGTTCATGCCAATGTTCATCCAGGGTCTTGCCGGCGTTTCCCGAAGGTTGTACGACGGCGGCCAACAGTATGCTCACGCTCAGGGAGTCCTCTATCTCAACAACGTGATGTCCATCGCGGCATGGGTTCTCGGTGCGTTCCAGGTTGTTTTCATCGTTAACTTCTTCTGGAGCCTGAAACGAGGCGAGAAGGCTGACACTAATCCCTGGCATGCAACAACATTGGATTGGCAGACTCCGACGCCTCCACCGCACGGTAATTTTCTCCATGAACCGGTAGTCTATCGAGGCCCGTACGAATACAGCGTCCCCGGAAAAAAATCTGATTACACTCCCCAAAATGAACCCGAAACATCAGGACAAAAGGCCTAACAAATCATGCAAATACCCTACACCGTCACTCCCCGCTCCGACACCGGTCTTTTCAACGGAAAGCTCGGAATCTGGCTTTTCCTTGCTTCGGAGGTAATGCTCTTTGGGGCGCTATTCTCATCCTACGTCCTCCTTCGCACCGGAGCGCCAACATGGCCACGGGGTTGGGAAGAATTAAACATTCCACTTGCAACCTTGAATACAGCAATCCTCATCACCTCGAGCGTGACGATGGTGATGTCGTGGGCTTCGTTGATGATGAAAGACTTCAACAAGTTCAGGCGCTACATGGGGTCGACAATCCTGCTTGCGTTCGGATTTCTGGTTGTCAAGGCGTTTGAATACGGACATAAATTTGAACTCGGACATTTTCCGAGCACGAGCAATTTTTTTGCCGTATATTTCACCATGACCGGCCTCCACGGGCTGCACGTGATCGGCGGCATCGTTGTGAACAGCTACTTACTCGGTCCCGGAAGTAAAATGTGGAATACCGAACCGGAACGTTTTACGAACCGGGTCGAGATCGCGGGCCTTTATTGGCACTTCGTCGACCTGGTATGGATTTTTCTCTTCCCTTCTTTGTATCTTTTGTAGGAGAATCCAATGTCTGATTCCAGTCAATCTGCTGAGCATGACATCGACATCAAGAAGCATGTCCGCATTTACATCATAGTGTTTGTCACGCTCCTCGCCCTGACGTTGATTACGGTGGCGGTGTCGTACTTGCATCTTTCGATCGTTCCGGCGGTCACGGTCGCCCTCGTTATCGCGACCGTCAAGGCCTCTCTCGTCGCGTGCTACTTCATGCACCTTATTTCGGAAAAGAAGCTGATTTATATCTCCCTTTCTTTCACTGCAGTTTTTTTCATAGCGCTTATGTTCCTTCCCTTGTGGCACATGAGCGATAACCTCACGCACTGACGATGTCTCTTAAAGCGTTCCATATTTTCTTCATCGCCCTGGCGGCTCTGTGTAGTTTTGGATTCGGCGTCTGGATGCTTATCGCAGACATTTACTCAACACCGGTCAATCTTGCCGGGGCTGGCGCTTCGTTTCTTTGCACGATGGGTTTGATCTGGTACGGAAGACGCTTTCTAAAGAAATTCAAGTCTATCAGTTTCATGTAAGAAACGGGAACCTATGAATGTCAAATTGATGGGTCGCATCCTCCTGGTGAGTTTCGTACTCCTACTTGCGACAGACCGGGTACTGAGTTGCCCTGTGTGTTTTGGCCAGACGGAATCGAACTCAAATGAAGCCGTCAATGCGGCTGTCTGGATGCTGCTCGGCGTCACGGGGAGTGTCCTCGGACTTCTCTCGGCGCTGTTCTTGCGTATACGAAGGAGGATTCGTATGACCCTCCATGGATCTGTTGATTACCCAAGTTCGAATTAAGGAGAACTGGTTTCATGCATGATCTCTTAGGTTTACCCCTGGACGCTTCCACACACGGGGGCGACATTGATAACATGATCGTCATCGTGCACTGGATGATGTTCATCCTCTTCATCGGATGGGGAGCGTTCTTCGCCTATCTACTCGTTCGATTTAGGGCGTCGAAGAACCCGAACGCAGACCATGACGGCGTCAGAAGTCATATGTCGTCGTATGTGGAAGGAGCGATCGCGTTGTTCGAGGTCTTTCTGCTTATCGGTTTTGCGTTTCCCCTTTGGGCAAAACGTGTGAATCAGTTTCCTGCGGAGAAAGAGGCAATTATCGTTCGAGTTGTTGGAGAACAATATGCCTGGAACGTCCATTATCCGGGAACAGATGGCGTTTTCGGTCGCACGGATGTAAAGCTGGTGACGTCGGAGAACCCTCTCGGGCTCGACAGGTCTGACCCGTTTGCGAAGGACGATATTACGACAATCAATCAGTTGAACCTGCCGGTAGGAAAACCTGTCATCGTCAGGCTTTCCAGTAAAGACGTCATTCACAGCTTCAACCTTCCGTTGCTTCGCGTCAAGCAGGATGCCATCCCGGGTGAAGTCATTCGGGTTTGGTTCCAACCCACTACGACGACAGCACACATTCGTGAGACGCTCACGAGGACGTACTCCATTGCCGGAGGGAAGGCGCCGGCGGCGCT
>JBGOVN010000201.1:0-3831 GCA_041478155.1 Bacteroidota bacterium
ATCATCTTCGCGACGGCACGAATGGCTTCCTTCCCTATTGTGTATCCGCTCCCTTCGTCGCTTAAGTACCTTCCCCATCCTCCGGCACGATGAATATCACCTTTCTGATTTTTTCCGAAGACGATCGACCCCGTCCCCGCGATGACGATGATCCCTTCCTTCCCGCCGAAGGCTCCTTCCAGCGCCACACGCGCGTCGCTTTCGACCGCAACGGACATTGATGAGAATCCGCGGCGAACGGCTTCCGTTTTTAATCCTTCGGCCATTCTTTGCTGGTCGCCCGGACGACCCGCGCCTGTCAGTCCCGCTACCACCGTTGCCACCGCCGAAGAATCGCAGTTGACCGAGTGACAGCAAGTCGAAACGAGGTCGACGATGGTTCGCGCAGCCCGGTCGACGCCGATGACTTGAAAATTGGAGGGTCCACCCTGCGACGACGCAACGACGCTGCCGTCGAGCGAGCACAACTCCGCGGCTGTCTTCGTTCCTCCACCGTCGATGCCGACAACAAAGCGATCGCTTGTCATGAAAATTCTCGCGGCAGTATAGCAGGATTTGGGAGGAAAAGCAATAAACGCCGCGGAGCGAGGAATTGGTATGAAGGATTTTCAACATATTGCTTTCGCCCGGAATCCAAAAGAAGGAAGAAGCTGATGGGGAATCGATTCTTTTAATTCATGGAAAATTTTTATATACTTGAACGATTCAGGAGTTCATTCGGAAAGAATTCTGTCCGCGCTGCCGTTGAGGAATTCGAATCACGAACAACCCCACGAACGACCATTGAATTCTCATGAAGAAAACTGTAATCGTATTGGCAGGCTGTCTCGTCCTTTTCATTGCGCGAGTTGGAGAATCCTTCCCCGCCGGGAAGAAAGCTCCGAACTTTACGCTGAAAACGGCTGACGGATCAGTCATCGAACTCCGCAAACTCAAAGGCAAGGTCGTTGTTGTGAATTTCTGGGCGACGTGGTGCGGACCATGCCGCGCTGAGATCCCCGCTCTTAGTGATGTCTACGAACGCTACAAGTCGAAGGGATTGGAGATCGTCGGCATTTCCGTCGACGAAGAGGGATGGAAGGAAGTCAGCTCGTTCACCCGGCGATACGCAATCCCCTATCCAATTGTCATCGATAACGGCAATGCCCTGCGCGCCTTCGGCAACTTCACCGCCATCCCGATGACGTTTATCATTGACAAAGAGGGAAACATCGTCGACCGACACCTTGGGTCGCTATCGAAAGAGGCTTTCGAGAACATGATCAAGAACTATCTTTAAACGCGTCGAAATGAAATCGCCCGCCGTTCTTCTTACATTCGCCTTACTCCTCTCCCCAGGGTCAAACGCAGTCAACGCACAAGGCATGTCGTCCGCGCGTCAGGTGAGAGTTGACGCGAAGCTTTCCACGGACAAAATTCAGGCAGGAGGGACTGCGAGTTTTGCCCTCGTCGTTACGATAAGCCAGGGCTGGCATATTAATTCGCATCATCCTTCGTTTGATTATCTGATCGGCACCGTCTTCGACTTCCAATCGCACGAAGGACTTATCGTCTCCGACATCCGTTATCCTAAAGGAGCGATGCAGAAACTTTCGTTCGCCGACAAGCCGCTGGACGTTTACGAAGGAACTGCCGTTGTTTATGCCTCACTGAGAATCTCGAACAAGATCGCACTCGGCCCGGACACGTTGCGCGGAAAACTTCGTCTTCAGGCCTGCAACGACCAGGTTTGCCTTGCTCCGTCGACGATCGAGATAGCAATTCCCGCTGAAGTCGTTTCCTCCACGCAGCCGGTCGTTGAAGTCGATCACGCCCTTTTCGACGCATTCAACAGCGGCCGCTATGAAAGTACCGCGGGCAATAACGAGTTGGCGGCACTTTTTGAACAAAAAGGTTCGTTCGTTGCATTTCTCGCCATCATCCTCATCGGGCTTGCGCTCAACCTAACGCCGTGCGTCTATCCGATGCTCTCCGTCACCGTCTCATTATTCGGCGCACAATCAGAAACAAACATAGCGCGTGTTTTTTCGAAGGCTGTCGTCTACGTGCTCGGCATCGCAACGATGTATAGCGTCCTCGGCGTCACTGCTGCGCTCGGCGGAGGCCTCTTCGGGAGCTGGCTCCAGAATCCATGGGTCCTCGGCCTCATTGCCGCGCTCCTGTTCGGGCTCGCACTCAGTTCCTTCGGACTTTATCAGATACAGATTCCCTACTGGCTCACAAGCAGACTCGGCGGCACGACGGGGACTGGGTTTATCAGCATATACCTTTCGGGATTGGTAGTCGGCATCTTTGCAGCGCCGTGCATCGGCCCTCCGGTGATCGCATTGCTGGCACTCGTCGGCGCGAAGGGAGATCCTCTCTTCGGGTTCGAAGCTTTCTTCGCCCTTTCGTTCGGTCTCGGCCTTCCGTATCTCATCCTTGGTACATTCTCAGGACTCCTCAAGAAAATTCCCCGTTCGGGCGCATGGCTCGTATGGATTGAAAAAATATTCGGCGTCATTCTCACTGGTGCCGCTCTGTTCTATCTTGCTCTTGCCGTCGCTCCGAAATACGTGTCGTATGTCGTGCCGCTCGTACTGCTCACCGGCGGGCTCTACCTCGGATTCATCGACACCTCGGGCAAAGGGAAGAAAATGTTGCAGAGGATTCAATGGGTCTTCGGCGCCGTCTGCGTCGTTTTCGGATTCGTCGCCGGCAATAATCTCCGCGAACCCGGACTCTCGTGGGAGACGTATTCAGATCAAAGGGTTGTCGACGCGAAGGAAAATGGCCAGCCCGTGATGATGGATTTTTACGCCGACTGGTGTATCCCCTGCCTCGAGCTCGACCGGAACACGTTCACAAACGAAGATGTTGTGAACATCACGAAGGATATCGTGCGTCTGAAGGTAGACCTGACCCACTTCGATTCTCCGGAGGCAGACGCGCTGAGGAAAAAGTTCAACGTCTCCGGCGTCCCTACGATCGTATTCCTTAACAGCAAGGGGGAGGAAACACCCGAAGCGCGGATCGTCGGCTTCGTCTCGCCGCAGCAGTTTGCAAGGAACGTCAAGACCGTCCTCACCGTTCAGTAACAGCGTGTCGCATCGTTGCGTGTTCTTCGCGAGAACGACGTGCGCAATGCAACGGATTGAAGAATAACGAAGCAGAACAGCCTTGCCGTCTGGTCTCCGGAATCATGCTCAGAAAACTCACACTTTCGAAAAAAGTCTTTTTCGTCCTCACGCCGCTCTTCGTATTGACATTCGGCGCCGTCGTCTATATCAATTACCGCTTCCAGGAAGACCAGGTTCTTCAGCAAGCCCAGAACGCGGCAAACGCCGAGGCGTCGAGCATCAAGAAAACCCTCGTCTACATGATGGTCAAGAACCAACAGGTTGACGACAAGTACCTCACACAGATCAGCGAACCCGGCGGGGATATCGAAAACCTTCGCATTATCTTCCACGCTGATAGCCTCCATCTGCTCGAAGAATACCAGACAGCAGAACGAATGAAACGTTTGCACGAACGCGAGGGGTCCGTGATGGCCTCAGCCCATCCGGCAAGTCAGAAAGTGTTCGCAACGGGGGAGCCGGAATGGATCATGACGTGTGACGTTTCGAAGCATCCGGGCCTCGCGAAACACGACGACTATCCCCTCAACTCCCTCAAAGCCGAATTACCACTTAAGTTCTGGACGTGCGGAAAGTTAAATGTTGTCCTTCCGTTTCAAGCTGAAGAGCGCTGCCAGACCTGCCATGACGTCCCCCAAGGCTTTGTCCTTGGCGCGGCGTCGATGGAGATCCCCTTCGGTGGAACGATCACGGCGATCCGTTCGAACGCGAT
>JBGOVN010000108.1:0-5235 GCA_041478155.1 Bacteroidota bacterium
AACTCGCTCGGCCCTTGCATAGTCACATACACCTCGTTGTTCAACTTGGCGAAGGCCCGCGTGACGGGGTCAGGCCAATCGGCTAATCGTAACACATGCTTTGCATAGAAATTCGGCATGAGTAATTCCATGTACCTTGGATTGTTGAAATCGCCGCGCGCTTCGATCTTGCGAATCTCTGCGAGAACTGCGGGGTCCATCTGTTTCGCCAAAACCTCGTCGGCGTATTTGCCATAGTCGGGACAACTCGCCATCATGTCCGAAATGATTAAGCCTTTGAGGTTTTGTTGGTACTTGAGTGCATACTCGATCGCGAGAAGTCCGCCCCAGGAGCTTCCGAGAAGGTAGAAATTATCCTTTGTAAGATTAAGTCCCTGACGCACCTGTTCGACCTCTTCGACGAACCGGCCAAGATCCCAGAGATCCTTATCCTTCGGTTGGTCTGAGTACGCAGATCCAAGCTGGTCGTAATAAATGTATTCGATCCCTTCAGAAGGAAGGAAGCTATCGAAGCATTCAAAATACTCATGCGTGGCTCCCGGACCACCGTGGAGAAGAAGGAGTCGGATTCTTGGATTGTTCCCGATCCGCTTCGTCCACACTTTAAATGTCCCTTTGGGTGTGCTGATGGAGATCATTTTCACGCCGCCGGACTGGACGCCTTCTTCGCGAGGCGCGAAATAGCCGGCATCGGAACCACGGCGGACGTTGCAGGATAGAATGAATGCAAGAGAGAGAACGAAAGGGAGAAGTTTTGTGCGATTCATGGAATAAATGGAGGATTATGAAGGGATGGTTGAGATCGTCGGCATCGATTTAGGACCGTGAAGAGTAACAAGAAAAGTGCGAAGAGTAAAGTGTGAGAGGTTTAAAGGGAATGGAAAGGCATGACCGGAAGATACAACTCTTGAGAAATAGAGTCCAGACGGGGCAAAAAATTAGAAGCTTCGAGTTTTGAGTTTCGAGTTTCAGGTTCTGAATTCCTAATTTTGAAGCCGAACTCGGAGATTAGCTAAGAAGAGTAGAGCGTGAAAAACCTAGGAGAATTAAAGAGAAGAGTTAAGTGAAAACGAGGGGATAGGATTGAAAAAGGTAGCGGAATAGCTGGCTGCTAAAAGCTAACCGCTAATGCCTAATAGCTGTTTGCTCATTCGTGCCGAAGGGGGGACTCGAACCCCCACCTGGGGTAAACCAGACTGGATTTTGAGTCCAGCGCGTCTACCAGTTCCGCCACTTCGGCAAGATCTAATTCCAATTTCCGATCGACAATTGGCAATTAGCGATTGAAAATTGTTCTCGTGCACCCAGGAGGACTCGAACCTCCAACCCACTGATTAAGAGTCAGTTGCTCTACCAATTGAGCCATGGGTGCAGGAAACGGAAATTACAGCAGTCTGCCCTGAGCAAGAACTTACGCTCAAATCATCGCGGACTACTTCTTCGCGGGCGGCTGGGTTGGTGAAGGGTTTTGTGTTCCGCTCTGCGTCGGCTGCTGCATAGGAGGCAATGTCGCCGGCGGGGGCACCGACTGGATCACACTCTCACGCGTGGTGGCACCGTGTGGCAAGAACCATAGGTTAATCGCGAGCGCAAGGAGAATGAAGGCGCCGGCGAGCCATTGCGTGAAGTTCGTGAGAAAATCCGACGTGCGCCGAACCCCGAAAACTGTTCCAATGTTCGCGCTGCCGAAGGTTCCGGCCAATCCGCTTCCTTTGCTCGCTTGCATGAGTACGGAGAGGATTAACAGCAAACTGATAGCGACTTCTATGACGATCAGAAACGTATACATTGCAATTCCTTTTGACCGAGGTAAAAAAATCCCCACAATCGTGAGGTAGTATATAAATTAATGAACATTGGCGGGAAAAGCAAGATGGATTGAATGGACGATCAGCCGACCAACTGAAACTTCCTCACTTTCCTATTTAAATCGAACCCCTTGGAATCATCCCCTTCGACATCGTAGCTGTCGCCGTAACCGAGCCAGTTCCAATTCTGCAGAAGCGTCCGCTGTTCAGGACGATCGAGGCGGTTGAAATCGGGGATACTATTCTTAAACGCGGGATGCTTGTTGTATTTCTCGGGATCGACGATCGAGAATACGTGCTTGTCTTCGAGCATCTCGTCGATAAATGACGAAATCCGGATTATGTTCTTCGGGACGAGCGCTGCCCCGTCGCGAAACCAGACAGCCCCAGTCTTGACGAATTGTCCTTCGTCAAAAACTTGAATGGTCGTGTCCGGACAGAGTGTCGAGGCTTTGAGCAGGAAATCACAGACGAGAAATGCATTCCATTCATTATCCGCAACGCGTGTGAATCCGCTGGCAAAGCAATTGTCGAAATACCCTCCCCATTTCACAAAAATGAGACGATCCTTCTCCAGCTGCGCGACTATCTCCTCTTCTGACAATCCCTCCTTTCGGAGTGAAACCTGCCGACGTCCGATAATTTCCCAAATGGACTGGTCCAGGTCTGAGAATTCCTCTGTGTTCGGGAAGACCACGTACCGCTTGAACGAAATCCTTCCCGTGCTCCAGATGAATTCTGAATTATACCAGTGCTGGAGCTTGGAGACTTCTCGCCATTGAGAGTCCGTCGGCATGGACTCGCCGGTGTTCCCTATCTTATAAATTATTCTCCTGCCCATTCAAAAAGTACTGGTTTGGATAAACTGCAAACGTGTTAGAGGAGCTTTCCTGAACTTCTGATTTCGAACCGCTCTAACGGATGCTCTCGTGAACGACGGAGTCGTAGATCAGTTTTGATACCCGTGCGATGACCTTCTTTCCGTCATCGTTGTTCTTGAGATTCTTTGAGAGAACGACCAGCACGTACTTCCTGCCGCCCGGGAGAAAGAGGATCGCCGAGTCATGCTCGACGCCGTTGATATTCCCCGTTTTGTTTGCGACACGAACTTCTTTCGGGAGCAGCGCGGGAATTTTATCGCGAAACGTCTGGCGCGACAAGATTCCAATCATCTCGGAGCACGATGCGGTATCGGCGGCCCTCCCGAGTGCGAGTGCCTTAAAGATGAGCATGAGATCGTAGGCGTTCGTAACATTGTTGAGCCCTTTTTCAAACGCTTTTCCGTCCTCAACGCCGCGGATTACCTTAATGCTATCCGCTCCGAGCGCCCGCATCGTCGCCGTCACGGTTGCAGGGCCGGCAAGGTCGACCATCATGTTCGTCGCTAGATTACTGCTGGCGGTTATCATGTGGGTAATAAGGTCAAGGATTGAAACATTTCTTCCAACAAGTGCGTACATCGAATCGTCGCTGTCGTCCTTGATATTGAGACTGAACGGAGAGCCGTCGACAAGACTTCGAAATTCGTTCTTCACCTGGAGGCTATCCTGAAGCCGGAATTTCCCTGCTCGCGCCTGTCTGAATATCTCGATCATGACCGGCGTCTTCATGGTACTGGCGGCGTGGAACATTTCACGTTCGTTCACGAGGAGTCGTTCTTCCGTGGTCAAATTCTCCATTGCGAGGGCGAAGGTCCCGGGGACAGACCGGAACTCCGATTCAACCAGGGTCCGTAGACGGTCGATCGATTGTGCGGACATTACTGTTGTCATAACAAGGATGAAGATTGCGCCCCTGATCATCGGAAGAGAGTCATTTCCAGTAAATTTTCAACGGGGTTGTCAGGTCAGCATTCAGTAGCGCCGCTGCGCTTTCATTCTTGACGCTGATCTCGATCAGCCCCTTGCTGCCGAGCATGAGCGACGGAGTCTTGTCGGGTGCTTCGGCATAGCTACGTACCCAAGTCGAGACCATCGCTTTACCGGCTGTTACGAGCGAGAACTGCTGCATCGCCTGATCCAGCGACTCGGCCGCAATGTTCGAGATGATGTTTCCGAAACGATCGATATGGAGAATAACAGGCTTTGTGATGTCGGTCCGCGTCCGAACAAACGGATTGGTGACGTTATTGATTGTGACCGGATTGCCCAGCTGTGATAGCTTGACGCCGGTTGTGATGTGAGCGGCCAGGGGTGCAAAAACGTCGCGACCCTGGAACGTTGATGAGACTTCGGGAAGGAAGAATCGTTTGGCTTTCTCAAGGTCGATCTCTACAACCTTTCCAGGTTTTCCGTCGTAGAAAACAAGGTCCAACAATCCATTATCGGGAGCGAGGAAGATGTGCCGGTCGAGTGAGACGGCGAGCATTCGCCGGTGAGTTCCGACCCCAGGGTCTACAACCGAGAGAAACACGGTTCCGTCCGGAAAAAATTTATACGCCGACCAGAGCAAATATCCTGCCTGGTAGATTTGTTGTGGAGAAACCAGATGTGAGATATCGACGATTTGGGCGAGCGGGTTGATGGAAAGGATAACCCCCTTCATCGTGGCAACGTAGTGGTCCTTCGTGCCAAAATCTGTCAGGAGGGCGATGACGGGAGCGTTCTTGTGCGGCTTCTTGGCGTTTTTCACAATACTATGGCCTATGGGCGTCACGTCAGAGGCTTGATCATCCTTTTTCTATCGCAACCGCTTTCCCCCGGCGAGCAGACTTGTAGATTGCATCGACAACTTTCATTCGATGGACCGACTCCTCGCCCGTAGAGATGATCGGGTGAAGGCCGCGCAGCGCCCCAACCCAATGTTTGAGCTCGTTTTCATACGACTTGCGATAGAGAGCCTGCGGCAATTCGCTCGACGCCGGGGCGACGTTGACCAGACTGCCGTGCATTCGTTTCAGAATCCTGAACGGGTTGAGCGAACCGCTTCCTTCCGTCCCAAAACAATCACAGTAGAAAAAATCGGCATTGGACTCGAACGACCAACTCGCTTCGACCGTCAACGTCGAACCGTTCTTCATTTTCATGAACATGATGGACGAATCTTCAACGTCTTTCGTAAAATGCGTATAGTTGGTTGCAGTCACTTCTTTGACATCCGGATATCCCAACATCCAGAGGGCGAGGTCGAACATTACAATCCCGAGGTCGAGGACGACGCCGCCGCCGGATTGTTGTTTGCGTGTCAGCCACACACTTTCTGCCCCCAGTTTTTTGAACCAGCCGGCCTTTGCGTAGAAGACCTCTCCGATTGCGTTGTCTTCGATAAAACTCCTCAAGATCATTGCGTCCGGTCTGAAGCGATTATTCATTCCGACCATCAGCTTCCGATGATGTTTCTTCGCGGTGGCGGCAATATCGACAGCTTCATTGTGCGTCCGGGCAAGCGGTTTTTCGACTAGAACATCTTTCTTTGCCTCGAGCGCCGC
>JBGOVN010000090.1:0-5479 GCA_041478155.1 Bacteroidota bacterium
ATTCGGGTCATTATGGGTGAACTCCAGCGCATCGCAAGTCACCTCATAGCTCTCGGGACGTTTGGCATCGATATGGGAGCGTTCACTCCATTCCTCTGGTGCTTCCGGGACCGCGAGAGAATCCTTGACCTCTTCGAAATGACGTGCGGCGCACGTTTGCTCTACAATTATATATGGGTTGGCGGAGTCTCGCACGACTTACCTCCGAAATTTATCGACAGGGCAAAGGATTTTTGCGTGTACTTCAAGCCGAAGATCAAAGAATTTAACGACCTTCTTACGTACAATGAGATTTTTATCAAGCGAACCGCAAATATCGGTGTTCTGCCGAAAGATGTTGCGATCAATTTTGCCTGCAGTGGTCCGATGCTTCGCGGCTCGGGGATGAGCTGGGATCTTCGCCGCGATGATCCGTATAGTGTCTACAGCAAATTCGATTGGGAGGTTCAGGTCGGAAAGGGAGAGATGGGGACAGTCGGCGATGTGTGGGACCGGTTCATCGTACGAGTGAGAGAGATGGAACAGAGTGTGAAGATTATCGAACAGGCCCTTGCCGGAATTCCGGACGGAAATGTACAGTCCGCAATCCCAAAGAGAATTCGCCCCGAGGTCGGAGAAATGTACGTTCGCACAGAGTCACCGCGCGGAGAACTCGGGTTTTACATTATCAGCGATGGTTCCGCCACACCCTACCGGGTCAAAGCGCGTGCGCCGGCATTTGTCAACCTGAGCGTTCTCCCGGAAATCTCGCGCGGGTGCATGCTCGCGGACCTTGTAGCGATCGTGGGCAGTACCGATATCGTGCTCGGCGAAGTCGACCGATGACGAAGTCGCCATTAGTAATGTGCAGAGACTTATGACCAGCTGTTCTTAACATGCAACAACTTCTTCAATCGGTCCTCGGGGATTCTGTCCTCGTCTATGTCGTCCTGGCGGCCCCGCCGCTGGTCTTCATCCTTCTGTACGCTCTCGTTACGGTGTACATGGAGATGAAAGTCGCGGCGCATATTCAGGACCGCGTCGCGTACATGCGAACAGGGTACCACGGGATACTCCAGCCCGTAGCCGATATACTGAAGCTCATACAAAAAGAAGACATCATTCCCGCTGCCGGGGACAAGTTTCTTTTTATCCTCGCCCCTTATTTGATCTTCATCGGGACGTATGCCGGCTTTGCCGCAATACCATTCAGTTCTGCCTACGTCGGAAGCGATATTAACCTTGGAGTTTTTTATATCGTTGCAGTCTCTTCTATCGTTACGGTCGGGTTGTTGATGTCCGGATGGGCTTCGAACAATAAGTGGTCTTTACTCGGGTCGATGCGATCAGCAGCGCAGATTGTCAGCTACGAAGTGCCGACGGTTCTCGCAATTCTCGTCGCTGTGATGGTCACGGGTTCGCTGAACCTGCAAGAAGTGATACGCTTTCAAGCAGGCGGTTTTTGGAACTGGACGGTCTTCGGCGGCAGTTCCGCTTCGGTCCTCCAGAAGATTCTTCTCACCCCTTTTACTGCCGCGTCCTTCTTCATTCTCTTCACTGCAGGCCTTGCTGAGGTAAACAGGACACCCTTCGACCTTCCCGAAGCTGAATCGGAGCTTGTACAGGGCTATAATACTGAATACAGTGGGATGAAGTTTGCGATTTTTTACCTGGCCGAGTATGCCAACATGTTTCTCGTTTCGGCTGTTGCGACATGCTTATTTCTCGGTGGATGGCAAAGTCCTTTCGGAAACTTGCTGAACGGGCCGATCTGGGGTGTCTTCTGGCTGGTGTCGAAGGGAATGGGGTTCATTTTCCTGCAGATCTGGATTCGCTGGACGCTCCCCCGGCTGCGTGTTGACCAGCTGATGTACACCTCGTGGAAGGTGTTGACCCCGATGCTCTTCGTTTGCATCTTCGCCGTTGGATTGATTTTAGTCTTATAGCTTGCGGGGACTCCTGTCTCGCTCTGGTTTTCGAATTATTGAGGCAATAGATCCTTTACTCTGATGACTGCCATACGTAGCTATTTCGGAACAATCGTCAACACACTGTACACCGTATCAGTCGGGATGCGCGTGACATTCAAGCATCTATTCTCTCCTGCCGTTACTATACAGTACCCGGAAGTCCGGCTGAAGCTTCCCGAGCGAGCACGCAACCGTCTCTACGTCAACATCGACGATTGTATCGGATGCGACCAATGTTCCATGGCCTGTCCCGTTGACTGTATTACGATAGAAACGATCAAGGCGACCCCGGACGTCGACCTCGGGACGACCTCGACAGGGAACAAGAAACGCCTGCACGTCCCGAAATTCGATATCGATATCGCCAAATGCTGCTATTGCGGTTTGTGTGTGTATCCCTGTCCGACCGAATGCATCGTGATGACTGACGTCTACGAGTTTGCAGAGTTCGACCGTCTGAACCTGGTTTACAATTACAGCAGCATGACCCCGGCAGAGATTATCGATGCGAAGGAAAAAGCGCGAAAGGCCGAAGAAGAGGCCGCAGCAAAGAAAGCAGCAGCGGCGGCAGCCCCTAAGCCAGCACCTCCGGCAGCAGCACCCCCGCAGACGAAACCCGAGCCGCCGAAACCTCCCGGAGGAACGGCGTAAGCATCAACCGCCTACATCAAATCAATGGACCTGTTCAAAGTAGTCTTCTATCTTTTTGCACTCATCACGCTCGTTGCGTCGTCGTTCGTCGTTTTTTCGAAGAACATCGTTCGGTCCGCATTCTCGCTGCTGTTTGCGCTCTTCGGCGTTGCTGGCTTATACGTCCTCTTACTGGCGGATTTTCTCGCTGTAACCCAGTTGATGATTTACGTCGGCGGGATTCTCGTGCTCATCATCTTCGGCGTGATGCTTACGCACAGGCAGGTCAGCGTCGACATGAAAACAGGGACCCTGCAGATTTGGCCGGCATTAATTATCACCGCAGCACTTGCCGGCAGTCTCGTCGCCATCTCCTACTCAACAGAATGGAAGATATCCCCGATGGTAGAAGCAGGACCGACTGCCCCAAAACTGGGTGAAATGCTGTTGGGCGGATATCTTCTTCCTTTTGAGATTGCCTCCGTTGTGCTCCTTGTGGCGCTCATCGGTGCAGCGATGATTGCCCGTCGGGAAAGAAAGACTTGACGCCCGGCTTTGGCACGAACCATCAAGTACCATGCTGTTGATTTGAACATTAGGAATCTTTCATGCTCGATCGAGTGAGCGCTTTGGCGCGAGAGTTATTTGTCTGGCTCCAAAACCCCGGACTGAGTCACTTCCTGGTTTTAAGTGCCATCGTGTTCTCGCTGGGCCTCTTTGCGATTCTAACGCGTCGAAACGCAATCATGGTTCTTATGGGGATCGAACTCATTTTGAACGCATCGAACATCAATTTTGTGGCGTTTTCCCGTTACTCAACCGGAACGTTCGACGGCCAGGTTGTTGCAATCTTTGTAATCATTCTCGCGGCCGCCGAAGCCGCAATTGCTCTCGCAATCGTTCTTAACATCTACCAGAATTTTAACACCATCAACGTCGATGAACTCAATCAACTCAAAGACTGACGCATCTTCGATGGATGACCACAATATTCTCTCCGGCGGCTTTCCCCGCTATGAATACGTACACGTAAGAGCATAGTCCATGTCCCACGATTCCATACTCACGCTGGCGAGCGTCATTCTCCTCCTCCCGCTTGTTGGCTTCATTGTGTTGATTTTTTTCAGCAAACGACTTCCCCGTCAGGGAGATTGGCTCGAAACGTCGATCCTCTTTATCGCCCTCGGACTCTCGGCCGTCGTCTTGTGGACGAAGCTTACCGCATACCACGATGAAAGAATCCAGGCGACCTTCGAATGGGTGAATTTCGGCATCGTTCCGGGATTCGGAACGATGCGCCTCGACCTCGGGATCATGGTCGACAACCTGGCTGCAATTATGCTTGTGGTTGTAACGCTGGTGAGTTCGCTTGTTCATCTTTTTTCGATCGGTTACATGCGGGGGGACGTTCGGTATGGCCGCTACTTCGCGTACCTCGGAATTTTTACCTTCTCAATGCTCGGGATCGTCCTGACAAATAATTTCTGGATGATGTATGTGTTCTGGGAGCTCGTTGGATTGAGCTCGTACCTCCTCATCGGGCACTGGTTTGAAAAGAAGTCCGCATCCGATGCCGCGATGAAGGCCTTTATCGTCAACCGTGTTGGCGATATCGGGATGTTTACCGGCATCATGATTATTTTTGCGACGTTTCACACATTTACCTTCGACACAATATTCGAGGCGATGAAGTCCGGCACGATTCCGCTCGGGAGCGAACAATGGCTTACCGCCGCCGGCATTCTTATCTTTTGCGGCGCAATTGGGAAGAGCGCACAATTCCCGCTGCACGTCTGGTTACCCGATGCTATGGAGGGTCCGACACCGGTTAGCGCGTTGATCCACGCCGCGACGATGGTTGCTGCTGGCGTTTATCTTGTCGCGCGGACCTTCGTGATGATGACCTCCACCGCGCTGATGGTCATCGCTTACATCGGTGCTATCACCGCATTCATAGCGGCCACAATTGCAATCGCGCAGAACGACATCAAGAAAGTCCTCGCATACTCGACGGTCAGTCAGCTCGGATACATGGTGTTGGGCCTTGGCGTCGGTGCCTACACCGCCGGTTTCTTCCACCTCGTGACACACGCGATGTTTAAGGCGGGACTGTTCCTCGGCTCGGGCTCGGTCATCCACGCAATGCACAACGCGCTGCACCATGCCGATGACCACGATACGGATCCGCAGGACATACGCAATATGGGGGGCCTGAGAGCGAAAATGCCCGTTACGTTCTGGACATTTGTCATGTTCACACTCGCGATTTCGGGAGTTCCATTTACGTCCGGTTTCTTGAGCAAGGATGAGATTCTCGCCGGCACACTCGCATTTGGAAAGATGACTGGCCATTGGATTATTCCGATGATCGGCTTCCTCGTCGCCGGCCTCACGGCGTTCTATATGTTCCGGGTCGTCATCCTGACGTTCCTCGGAGATCACAAGGATCATCACAGGATCGAGTCGATTCATGAGTCTCCTGCGGTAATGACCATCCCTCTCATTGTATTCGCGGTGCTTTCATTCTTTGCATTCTACAGTTTCAATCCTTTCGGTGCGGCAGAAGGTTGGTTCTTTCACGCCATCGCCCGACCCGAAACGGTTGTACCGGTCGCAGTGGCGGCCGCGGGAATTGAGCCGTTTGAGGAAGCTCTTCATCAGTCTCACGTTCTCGCGATGGTGCTCTCATTGTGTGTTGCTGGCATCGGGATCCTTGTCGCATTCGCAACGTACCGCTGGAAAAAAATAAATGCGGATACGATCGCCGAGCGGGTGAAACCGCTCCACCTGTTCTTGCTCAACAAATGGTACTTCGACGAATTCTACGAGGCGACGTTCGTTCGGGGGACAATCGGTTTGACCCGGGCGTATGCATGGTTCGACACCACGATCATCGATGG
>JBGOVN010000081.1:0-5672 GCA_041478155.1 Bacteroidota bacterium
CTCATGTTTGGCGTCAATCACCTCGCCCCTTTTCTGCTCACGAACCTACTGCTCGACACCTTAAAGAATAGCGCCCCCTCCCGCGTTATCTGCGTAAGCGCTCCGTCAACCACATCCATCGCGTTCGACGATCTGCAATCTGAAAAAAAGTTCAGCTCTCTGCGGGCTTTCGGCATGAGCAAGGCTGCAAATTTGTACTTTGCGTTTGAGCTAGCAAAGCGCCTCCAGGAAACGGGCGTCACTTCGAACGCGCTTCACCCGGGATTGGTCAAATCCAACCTCATGAACGAAATGCCGGCGGCTGCTCGCTTTCTGATTAACCTTCTCTCTGCATCGCCGGAGAAAGCGAGCGCCAACCCGATCTACGTCGCAACCTCGCCGGACCTTGAGCAAGTAACGGGAAAGTTTTTCGTCAAGATGAAGCCGGTGAAACTCCCGAAGGGTTCAGAGAATGAGGAGGCACGGGCCAGACTGTGGGAGGTAAGCGAGAAGCTGACCAGGAAGTAACGGTTAGCGATTAGTAGGAAGAATCTGTCATCGTGGTATAGAAAGGTATCGTCACCCCCGCGGATTTTGGGCAGGTGTCTGATGTCCCCCATACCATCGAGGTTTTCGTGTACTGGATCCACATGATATCAGTTTCACAACGGAAGCATTTGGGAATGACAATAGCCGGGTGTGTTCCTTCCTCTTCGACTTATGTCTGTTTCCGTCGTACTCTACATAATCCAAAACAATCGTAGGAACTTCGAACATTTTTTCTTATCTTTCTTCTGTTGCAACAACGCAACCCCGCATCTGACTAACCGTTCTCGCCCTCAACATCAAGGCAAAAAAATCAGAAGCGGAAAATCGACACGCTTCTCTGATCGCATTTTGCCCGAATCCTTCGACCGCTAACTGCATCGCAAGCAGCGAGTCACATCTCTAAGGATTCACATGCCATTTACAACCTTTGGCCTCTCCGACCCGCTGCTACGCGGAATTCTCGCGACAGGCTTCACAGCACCAACAGAAATTCAATCGAGAGCCATCCCTCTTGCACTCGCCGGTAAAGACATCATCGGCACGGCGCAGACGGGGACCGGCAAAACAGCTGCGTTCGTCCTCCCTATCCTCCATCGTCTCGAAAACCAAACCGAGGCACAGAAAAAAACGCACCATTGCAAGGCCCTTATACTTACTCCCACGCGGGAACTGGCACAACAAATCGAAGACGCAATCAATACCTACGGTCGCTTCTTGAACCCCCGCACGCTGGCGATTTACGGCGGAACGAACATGCAGAATCAACTCAAGCGTCTGCAGCGCGGGGTCGATATCATCATCGCAACTCCCGGACGGCTCCTGGACCATCTTCAACGAAGGAGTGTCAACCTCTCGCACGTAGAAGTACTCGTCATCGACGAGGCCGACCGTATGTTCGACATGGGTTTTATCAACGACGTGAAAAAAATTGTCGCGCAGGTTTCCAAAGAGCGACAAACCATGATGTTTTCGGCGACGATATCCAAGGAAGTTCGCGAGCTGATGTCGACGATTCAAAAACACCCCGTCCTGATCGAAATTGGTGAACAGAGGTCGCCGGTGCAATCCGTTCGGCAACATTTCTACTCTGCTCCGCGCGAGAAAAAAATCGACTTGCTGTTTCACATTCTTGACACTCAGACGATGGACTCCGTGCTCATCTTCTCCCGTACGAAACGGGGGGCGGACAAGGTCTCGCACAGACTCGAAAAACGGGGAATCAAGTCTATCGCGATTCACTCGGATAGGACGCAGGCGCAGCGCGAACGTGCACTCGCAGGGTTCAAGCACGGCGATTACCGCGTTCTCGTCGCGACGGACGTCGCAGCCCGCGGCATCGACGTTGAGGGTATCTCGCACGTCGTCAACTTCGACATTCCTTCCTTCCCGGAAGACTACATCCATCGCATCGGCAGAACCGGACGCGCCAGCGCTACAGGAGATGCAATTACCTTTGTCGCACGCGATGAAGTCAATGAGTTCAAGAAGATCGAGCGCTTCACGTCAAAGCATTATGAGCTAAAAAAATATCCCGGCTTTGACTATTCAAAGGCTCCCGAAGCGGCTCCCCCGCAGACGCCAGTTGAGACTCACCAACGCCGGCCCCAACATCACGGTCAGACTCATGGGCACAACCAAAGTCGCGGCCACGCGCAGAGTCACAGTCACACCTCAAGCTATGGTCATGGTCAGGAGCAACGTCGGGGTGGAGGAAGACCGAAGAATGGACCTCCGCGACGGGATGGGTATCAGAGAGGAGGCGGACCATCGTTCCGACCAAAGACTAACAGGATGGAAAGACAATCTCCTCCTCCGGCTCCCGTGCAGGCGCAAAAAGGGGATTGGAAAAAACTCATCGTTGAAATTGCCGACAAGTTCAAGGGAAAGAAGAAGAAATTCAAACTGGCAAAGACTGACTAAACCCGGTCCAGGCCTGCGCGGCGCGCGATGTTGGAATCACAACCTCAGAGTACCTGAAGCAATAATCGTCCGATGAAGTCTGCCGCCATCACGATTATTTTCTTGTCCGCAACTTATTCCCACCCGGCATCGGGCCAAACGTCGTCCTTCCAATTTGCCTGGCTCAGCGATACGCATATCGGCATCTCGAATGCTGAGGAAGACCTGCGCTCCTCTGTCCGGGACATCAACTCGATGGACAGCATCAAATTTGTCATCCTGTCCGGCGACATCACGGAACTCGGATGGAACGCGCAGTTTGATACTGCGAAACGAATTCTCGATAGCCTCAACAAACCGTACTATATCATCCCGGGCAACCACGACACAAAGTGGTCGGAGTCGGGATGCACGCAGTTCTCAAAAGTCTGGGGATCCGACCGGTTCGTGTTCGAGTACGGCGGATTCCGTTTCATAGGACTCCACGAAGGTCCGATCATGCGGATGGGGGACGGACACTTCGCCCCCGAAGATCTACGGTGGATGGATTCGGTTCTCACAGACATTCCGAACAAGAGACAACCTCTCTTCTTTATTACGCATTATCCCCTCGACCCACAGCTCGACAACTGGTATGAAATGACGGAACGGTTGAAGCGTTTCAACACGCAGGCCGTACTCGTTGGACATGGGCATCGTAATGGGATTCTGAATTTCGAAGGCATCTCCGGCGTGATGGGACGCTCGACCCTGCGCGTCCAACAATCGACCGGTGGATTTACACTTGCGCGCGTCGACCGCGATTCCATTTTCTTTTCAGAACGAGTCACGGGACAAACAACGAATACCCTGTGGCATCGTCTTGGCCTCGGCCGCAGGAACTATGAGGGCGATACGACGCAATTTGCCCGCCCGAACTTCTCAGTAAACCAACGATATCCGAAAATCCGCGAGGAATGGAAAATCAAAACCGGATTCACGATTGCTTCAACTCCGGCACTTTTGAATGATCGCATTTTCGTCGGGAACAGCAGCGGAGCAATGGAGTGCTATTCGCTCAGAGACGGAAAGAAACAATGGACGTTCAGGACGGGTGCGACGGTCTATTCTTCCCCCGATATCGCCGGGCCGAAGCTCGTCTTCGGTTCGTCGGACGGCTTTGTGTACTGTCTTAACATTTCGAACGGGAGCCAAGTTTGGAAATTGAAAACGGGTGCCGCCGTAGTTGCTTGTCCAAGAGTTGTTCAGGAGATTGTCTACATTGGAGGGAGTGATGGAGAGTTTCGCGCAATAGATCTGGAAACCGGACGCGTGAAATGGAAGTTCAGCGGAATCGGCGCATTCGTAGAGACGAAGCCGCTCGTGGATCGCGGAAAAGTAATCTTCGGTGCATGGGATACCTATCTCTACGTGCTCAACGCTTCTGACGGATCGCTCGCATGGAAGTGGTCGAACGGCACGCCAACGCTCAACCTCTCCCCCGCTGCCTGTTGGCCTGTTTCATTTGAGAACTCGCTTTTCATTGTCGCTCCCGACCGTGCAATAACGACCTTCGATCTTCAAACGGGGAAGGAATTATTCCGAACTAAGACGCACCAGGTTCGGGAGGCGTTGGGAATCTCGATTGACGGATCTCGGGTCTATGCAAAATGCATGAACGACACCTTTTTTGCTTTTTCATCATCTTCCCCTACCGCTCGACTGGTTTGGTCAACTGATTGTTCGTATGGTTACGATATTGACCCTACGATGCCGGTAGAAAAAGACGGAGTTGTCTTTTTCGCCCACAAGAATGGGACAGTCTATGCGTTGGATGCGAACACTGGAACAATCAAATGGGAACACAAAGTCAGCAATACCATCGTCAATACGGTCGCGCCCGTCGATTCCAGGCGCGTGATGATAACCGATTTCGACGGACAGATTATATTATTGGAAAATACTGCCAACGACTAACTGTATCTCACGGAGGATCCTGTGGCCAAGTTTGAGACCCTTCTCTATACGATAGAGAACAACGTCTGTACGATTACGCTCAATCGTCCGGAGGTGTACAATGCGTTGAACGAGCAGATGAAGAAGGAAATCAACGACGCGCTCAGGGATGCTGAGAAGGACGCCGAAGTACGGTGCCTCGTGATCCGCGGCGCCGGAGACAAGGCGTTTTGCTCCGGACAGGATCTCAAAGAGCATGCGGGGAAGGGAACCCGACGGTCGCTCAAGGAATCGCTTGAAAAAAGTTACAACCCGATGATCCGGAGGATGCGGTCGATGGAGAAGCCTATCCTCGGAATGCTCAACGGAGTTGCTGCCGGCGCAGGAATGAGCATCGCGCTCGCCTGCGACATGCGGATCGCGGCCGAACACGCAAAACTCATTGAAGCCTTCGTACGCATTGCGCTCGTCCCCGATTCCGGCTCGCACTGGTTTCTTCCTCGCCTTGTCGGGATGGCAAGGGCGTTTGAGTATTCTGCCCTCGGCAATGACATCAGCGCCGCAGAAGCTGAGCGCGTTGGTCTCGTCAACAAGGTCGTTCCCGGAGCTGAGCTTGAAAAAACCACAATGGAAATCGCAGCAAAGTTGGCAAAAGCTCCGACAAAAACCATCGGACTTATAAAACGGACTCTTAACAAAGCGCTGTCGTCCGACCTCAATTCGCTACTCGACTATGAAGCGGCCATTCAGGAAATTGCCTCGCTCTCGGATGATCATAAGGAGGGGCTCGCAGCGTTCCTGGAAAAACGCCAGGCAAACTTCAAGGGAAAATAGTTGAGAGAAGGAAGTTCTGAGTTCTGAGAAATGAGTTGAGAGTTTTCACATCGGAGTTTAAGGTTTGAGGTTTAAGGTTTCAGGCTCAAGGTTATAGGAATTGGGTTGTAGGTAATAGGTTGTAGGTTCTGTGTCCAAGGAAGGGAGTTGTTTCTAGTTTCAGGTTTCTAGTCGTGGGGTTCGAGCTTCTCAGTTCCCTTTCCTATCCTCGCTTCCGGCTGTTCCTCCAGCCTTCCAAAATTCCATTCCTCCTTCTTCCATGTCCAATTTCTTCTCCTCCTCCACCGTTGGATGAATCCCACGGCTGATCGAAGAAAACCCTAGGGGGTTAGCTCTTCGCAAGTAGCCCTTTGCGATGAGCTCGTTCTTTCCGCTTACCCCTTACTGCTTACTGCCTTCTATCTCCTAAGTCCTATCTCCTTACGTTTTAGTTCCTACTTTTTTACTCCACTACTCCATTACTCCACTACTCTTTC
>JBGOVN010000009.1:0-12261 GCA_041478155.1 Bacteroidota bacterium
CAATCACATGACAACGATCCTTCTCGCTCCTGCATTCCTCTATCTCTACTTTTCAACCCTCGGCCTGGGGCGTCGCGCCTTCGTTATCATTGCTTATCTCGTTCCATTCTTCATCCTCGGTCTCTCACTCTATCTCTATCTCCCGGTGCGATCGAGCTCGCTTCCGCCGCTTGATTGGGGACATCCGTCAACTATCGAGCGATTCCTCTGGCATATCAGCGGGAAACAGTACCGGGTCTGGATGTTTTCTGGATTCGAGATCGCCGGAAAACAACTTTCCTACTACATCAACAACTTCCCCACGGAATTCAACTGGATCGTAATTTTTCTCATGGGGGTAGGTTTGGTCTCGACAGTCCGTCGTTCACGAAAGTTGCTTTTCTTTTTTGGGCTCCTATTTGCTTCGACTCTTCTGTACGCCGCCAACTACGATATCCACGACATCGACTCCTACTTTCTACTATCGTACATCGTGTGTGGTTTGCTCATTGTTGAAGGAATCGTTAGCCTGTTCTCGTCTGTCAGAAAAAACAAATCTCCGGCTCTCGTGCCGGCGTTCGCCTGCGTCATAGTCTCTGCAATCGGGATTCAACTGTGGAGTAATTTCAAAAGAGCGGATGAATCGAGTAATTATATTCCGAGGGATTTTGCACAGAACGTTCTGGCGAATCTTGAACCGAACGCAGTCGTCTTCTCGGGCTTGTGGGACTATTTTATTTCTCCGGCCTATTACTACCAGACTGTCGAGAAGCAGAGGCCGGACGTAACGATTATCGACCAAAGTTTGCTGCAGAATCGCTCCTGGTATTTCATCCAACTCGAGCGAAATCATCCCTGGATTGTCGAGCGCAACAAGGAATCGACCTCGTCTTTCCTCATTGAACTCGCGAAGTTCGAGCATGACATTCCGTTTAATCCCAATGTTATCCGGTATCGATGGAACTCTCTCATTAATGACTTCGTCGAAAAGTCACTGGCGGACCATCCCGTGTACGTTGATGGCAGGGTGGAGCCGGAGTTCGCTAAGGCTTACAAGCGCACACCATGGGGATTCCTCGTCAGACTGTCGCATTCGACCGATACATTGGCTCTCAGATTACCTTACGTTGAAATCCGAAACTGGGATAAAAAAGAGCCTGTTACCGAGGATTTTCGCCGTTATTCTGTTTGGATGCTCGTTCAGGATGCGGTCTGGCTCAACCACGCTGGCAGGCTTCGAGAATCGCAAGAATCTGTTGCCGCCGCCCGACGGATCGATCCCTCCGGAATCGTCGTTAACTCCTTACTGCTGCAGCTTCCAGACCTCCCCCGTTGAAGTTTTTTCGAAAACTGCGTTGACTTATTTGTGAATTTTTTTTATATTTAGAGTTCTGTAAACTCTCGCACCTGGAGATCCCCCTCAATTTATTGTCCTTAGTAACTGCGGTCGAGCACAAAAAGAGCGAAACTCGCAGAAGGGATTTTTTCGTCGAAACTGAATATTACCGCTGGCGTAGCTCAGTTGGTAGAGCAGCTGATTTGTAATCAGCAGGTCACCAGTTCGAGTCTGGTCGCCAGCTCGCGTTGAAATGTTTGGTCGGTAGCTAGAGTCAAGGTCATCGTGTTGACGTCTGCGGGTGAGGGCTCCGGGTAGGTAGCGAAGCGGTCAAACGCATCAGACTGTAAATCTGACGGCTCACGCCTTCGGAGGTTCGAATCCTCCCCTACCCACGGAGGAATGGAAAGTTAGGAATTGTGGAATTGGAAAAATGGGAGAGTTTGTTGTTGAGGAATCCTGCATCAAAATCGAGGGCATTTTCCGGTCCTCAATTGTTGTCAAAATATTTCTTCATTTTTCCACTCTGACATTTTACCCTGGTTTGCGGGAGTAACTTCCAAAACGGCCCACGAACGAAGTGAGTGGCTGCCGATTTGAGAATCCCGCCAAGAGGCGGGATCAGACGAACTGGATATTCGCGGGAGTAACTCAGTTGGTAGAGTCACAGCCTTCCAAGCTGTTGGTCGCGGGTTCGAGTCCCGTCTCCCGCTCTGGCTCAATAATTGGAAGCTGTCGTTGCTCGCGACATAGAGCGTAGCGGAATTGGATGCAGCCGTCGAAGATGAAGAGATTCGAGTCCCGCTTGTCCCGAGTTTTTGTCGGGATCTCCCGCTCTGACTCAACGACGGGAAGCTTTGGATGGAGAGAGGTTCATGAGTTGGGGTCAGCCAAAAGCTAACAGCTAAACGCTACTAGCTCCACGCTTGCGTAGCTCAGTTGGTAGAGCACGTCCTTGGTAAGGACGAGGTCACCGGTTCAATCCCGGTCGCAAGCTCAGCGTGCATGCGTAAGGCCGATTCAGTGCGCAGATTATTTCGCCGATTATTACGGAGGACGAGAACGTGAGAGACATCATATCATTAGAGTGTTCGACCTGCAAGCGCCGGAATTATTCGACGACGAAGAATAAGAAGAAACAGACGGGACGCGTCGAGTATAAGAAGTATTGCCGGTGGTGTAACAAACGAACTCCCCACAAAGAGACAAAGTAATTCGTTTGGAGGCGTCAGTGGTGGAGGCCCGTGTGAACGAACGCGCTCGGAGAGCAGTATACGTCAGTAGCTCAATTGGTAGAGCAGCGGTCTCCAAAACCGCAGGTTGGGGGTTCGAGTCCCTCCTGACGTGCGCACCGTATCGACGAACATCCTGGAACAAATAATACCATGAAGGAAAAAGTTTTCGGTTTTTTCAACGACGTTGTCAAGGAAATGGAAAAAGTCACGTGGCCTACGCGCGAAGAGCTTTTCGAATCGACGCGGATCGTCATCGTCGTAACTCTTGCCCTTGCGGTATTTGCCTGGGTTGTGGACTTCGTCGTGAGCGAAGCACTTAAAGCAATCTTATGAATGAAGTGGGAGAGGTCAGGACATTGAATAAACGATGGTATGTGGTCCGGACGTACTCCGGGCACGAAGCGAAAGTCAAAACGTACCTCGAATCGGAGGTTGCCCGTGTCGGCTTGCAAGAAAAGATTTCGAACGTTCTGATCCCTTCGGAGAAGGTCGTCGAAGTAAAGGACGGAAAGAAGAAGCACAGGGTCAAAAATTTTTTCCCGGGTTATGTACTGGTCGAGGCGCTGCTCGATAAGGAATCCGTCCATCTGATTCTCGAGGCGCCGTCGGTCCTGGGGTTTGTGCCGGACAAGAACAACCCAGCTCCGCTGCAGCCCGGCGAAGTGAAGCGCCTCATCGGCAAGATGGAAGCCAAAGAAGAAACGGAGCTTGTTGAAATTCCCTTCAAGTCAGGTGACCCGGTAAAGGTGATCCATGGTCCGTTCAACAATTTTAACGGCTTCATTCAGGAAGTGAACCCCGAGAAGCTGAAGGTCAAAGTGATGGTGAGCATTTTTGGGCGAAAGACGCCGGTCGAGCTCGACTTTACGCAGGTGGAGTTGGAACGATAGTTTTTTTGAAACATTCAAAGAAGGTTCCGAACGATGGCAAAGAAAATATCAGGATTCATTAAGCTCCAGATTCCGGCGGGTGCGGCGAACCCCGCTCCTCCGGTCGGCCCTGCTCTCGGTCAAAAAGGGGTCAACATCATGGAGTTTTGCAAACAGTTCAACGCGAAGACCAAGGAACAGACAGGCCTCATCATCCCGGTCATCATCACGGTCTTCAGCGACAAGTCGTTCACGTTTATTACGAAGACCCCTCCCGCGGCCACACTGTTACTGAAGGCGGCGAAAGTGGAAAAAGGAGCCGGAGAGCCGAACAGGAACAAAGTCGGCAAGGTGACGAAGCAGCAAGTGCGTGAGATCGCAGAGCTAAAAATGCCCGACCTGAATGCGGCGAATGTCGAAGCGGCCATGACCATGATTGCGGGTACTGCCAGGAGCATGGGCATCACTGTAGAAGAGTAAGGGAGAAGATAGAATGAAGAAGCATAGCAAGCGGTTTAACGCCGCCGCAAAAAAAATCGAGCCGAAGGAATTTACGATCATCCAGGCGGTGGAGCTTGTGAAACAGACCGCTTCGGCAAAGTTTGCCGAGTCGGTCGATATCGCCGTTCGTCTTGGCGTCGACCCGAAGAAGGCCGACCAGGCCATTCGCGGTACTGTCGCGTTGCCCCACGGAATCGGCAAAGCAGTTCGAGTGCTGGTGATCGCGAAAGCTCCAAAGGATGAGGAAGCCAAAGCCGCAGGCGCAGACCACGTCGGATTCAAGGATTATCTTGAGAAAATCCAGCAAGGTTGGGCCGATGTCGACGTCATTATTGCA
Organism: Bacteroidota bacterium; assembly: GCA_041478155.1. Classification (GTDB taxonomy): domain Bacteria; phylum Bacteroidota; class Ignavibacteria; order UBA10030; family UBA10030; genus JBGOVN01. The sequence goes on from JBGOVN010000009.1 coordinate 4,258, forward strand.
ACTCCCGATGTTATGGGTGAACTCGGAAAGTTGGGAAAAATTCTTGGTCCCCGGGGACTTATGCCGAACCCGAAGAGCGGGACAGTCACGGCCGACGTGGCGAAGGCCGTGAAAGAAATCAAAGCCGGAAAAGTTGAATTCAGGGTCGACAAAGCGGGCATCATTCATTCGACCGTCGGGAAAGCAAGCTTCGAAAAAGAAAAGCTTTCGGAAAATATTCACGCGTTTCTCAATACGATTTTGCGTCTGAAGCCGACGACCGCAAAGGGCCAATACGTGAGAAGCATCGCGATTTCAACGACCATGGGTCCGGGCGTCCGTATCGACCGCTCCGAACTCGCGGCGCACTAAGTAGAGAGCGGCCGCAAACGAGCGGTCGGAGATAACGACAGAATCTGAATCCGCCTTCAGGCAGTGGTAGAAACAAAAGTGTTACGCACTCAACATCCAATCAATCCCTGAGTCTTTGATGCCTGCTGGATGCTGGGCAGGGCTTCTCATCAACGGGCGAAGGAAATCGAGGTATAGATATGAAACGTAGCGAGAAGGAAGCGATCGTTGCCGAAGTTGTTGGAAAGGCCGCGCGCGCGCAAGCGATGTACTTCGCTGATTTCACCGGTTTGACCGTAGCCGAGGAGACGCAACTTCGAAGGGAGTTCAGGAAATCCGGCATCGAGTACACCGTCGTGAAAAACACGCTTGCACAAAAAGCGCTTGAACAGGTAACAGGCTATGACCGTCTCTATGATAAGCTGGTCGGTCCGACGGGAATCGCCTTCAGTTATGACGATGTTGGCGCGCCGGCAAAGATCATCAAGAAATTTTCTGACAAGACGGGTAAATTGAAGCTGAAAGCGGCGGTCCTCGAGAAGCAGCTGTTCGACGGATCGAAGCTCGATGTCCTTTCCCGGCTCCCTTCTCGGAAAGAAGTTATTGCAAGCGTCCTCGGCAGTCTGCAAGCGCCGATGACCGGCGTAGTCGGCGTTGTCAACGCCGTCTTACGAGACGTTGTTGGTGTTCTTGCCGCCATCGAGAAGAAAAAGCAGGCCACATAAGCCGCACGATTGAACAATTATTTATACTTAAAGGAGAAATACAATGTCCGCAGTCGCAGAAATCGTTGAAAAGATCGAGAAGCTGACGCTCCTCGAAGCCGTTGATCTCAAGAAAGCTCTCGAAGAGAAATTCGGCGTAACAGCCGCCGCTCCCATGATGATGGGCGGCATGATGCCCGGCGCAGCCGCCGCAGCCCCGTCCGCCGAAGAAAAGACCGAGTTTACTGTCGAAATCAAGGAGGCCGGAGCTCAAAAGATTAACGTTATCAAAGTCGTCCGTGCTGCCACAGGCCTCGGGCTGAAAGAAGCGAAGGACCTTGTCGACGGCGCCCCGAAAGCCGTGAAGGAAGGACTTTCAAAAGCCGATGCCGAGAAGCTGAAAAAAGAGCTTGAAGACGCAGGCGCAAAGGTTGAATTGAAGTAGACAGACTGACGTTCCCTCGAACTTTGGGGAACGCGCCGTTGTTCTATTAAGTGCAAGGAACAATTTGCAAAGACAAAGTCTTGAGGCCGATGGTCGATTTCTTCTTGCAGAACCTGCAGCCATCGGCTTGCGTCGTCCGTTCGCTTCGAACCAGTCGGGCGAACGGCATCCGTCGAGTTCCCACCTGAACCGATTGGCTTCCGCACCAGGCGCTGTTCGCTTGAACAACTTTACGTAAAGGAGTCGCAACGTTGAAAAACCAATCCAACGGAATGAACAGTCGTATCTCATTTGGACGCATCCCTGCAGTCATTGAAACCCCGGACCTGCTGAACGTCCAGATCGATTCGTTCGAGAACTTTCTGCAAGCTGAGGTTCCGCCGCATCGCCGCAAGAAGATCGGTCTCCAGCAGGTTTTCGAGATGAATTTTCCAATCATGGATGCCAGGGAAAATTTTCTTCTCGAGTTCGTGGAATACTACGTCGAGAAGCCCAAGTACTCCGTCGTTGAATGTCAGGAACGCGGCCTCACGTACGCAGTGCCGCTCAAAGCAAACCTGCGACTCTCCCAAAAGAAAGAGGGGGGAAAAGAATTCAGCGACACCGTCGAACAGGAAGTGTATCTTGGAAACCTTCCTGCCATGACCTATCGCGGCACGTTCATCATCAACGGAGCCGAGCGTGTCGTCGTCAGTCAGCTCCATCGCTCGCCGGGAGTCTTCTTTGGAGAATCTGTCCACCCGAACGGCACCATGATGTACTCCGCACGCATCATACCGTTCCGCGGATCGTGGGTCGAATTTGCGACCGACATCAACAACGTCATGTACGCCTATATCGACCGGAAGAAAAAATTTCCGGTGACCACACTCCTCCGTGCACTGGGTTATTCCTCCGACGACGCGATTCTCGACCTCTTTGACCTCGTTGAAGAAGTCCAGGTCGAAAAGCCGGGATTCAAGAATTATCTCGATAGGATTATCTGCAGCGACGTGTTCGACAAAAAAACGGGTGAAATCTTTATCAACAAAGATTCGAAGCTGACGGAAGACCACATCAAGCAGATTAAGAAGGCCGAGATTAAGAAGATCCGGTTCCTGAAAACCGAGGTCAACGAAACGTCCGTTATCGCCAACACGATGCTGAAGGATGCGTCACGGTCCGAGGAAGATGCGCTCGAGGCAATCTACGCTCAGTTGCGGTCGGGCGAAGCGCCGGACCTCGATACCGCTAAGAACCTCATCGACCGACTGTTCTTCAACCCGAAACGGTACGACCTCGGGGATGTCGGCCGCCATCGGATGAACGCGAAGCTCGCACTCTCTATCAAAGAAAATGTCACGGTCCTTACAAAAGAGGATATCGTCGCGATTGTAAAGTATCTGATCGATCTGCAGCAGCAGAAAAGGAATGTCGACGACATCGACCATCTTGGCAATCGTCGCGTCCGGACTGTCGGTGAACAGCTTGCGCAGCAATTCAACATCGGCCTCTCACGCATGACCCGCACGATTCGCGAACGCATGAATTTGCGCGATGCTGAGACAATCACGCCGCAGGACCTTGTGAACGCGCGGACGATCACGAGCGTCATCAACGCATTCTTCGGAACCAATCAGCTGTCGCAGTTCCTGGACCAGACCAATCCGCTCTCCGAGATGACGCACAAACGCCGCGTCTCAGCCCTTGGACCCGGCGGTCTTACGCGCGAACGGGCCGGCTTCGAGGTTCGCGACGTCCACTATACTCACTACGGCCGGCTTTGCCCTATCGAGACTCCAGAAGGTCCGAATATCGGACTCATTTCATCGCTGTGTATCCATGCGCGTATCAACGATTTTGGATTTATTGAAACACCGTATCGGAAAGTGAAGAACGGGAAGGTTCTCGAAGAGATCGAGTTCCTGACCGCAGAGCGGGAAGACAACGTCGTTATCGCCCAGGCAAATGCGCCGATTGACGAGCGAGGACGCTTCATCGAGGAGAAGGTCAAAGCGCGGAAGGAAAGCGACTATCCGGTCGTCGAGCCCGAGAAGATCGAATTCATGGACATCGCGCCGAACCAGATTGTGTCTGCCGCGGCCGCGTTGATTCCTTTCTTGGAGCACGACGATGCAAACCGCGCGCTCATGGGCTCGAACATGCAACGCCAGGCAGTGCCGCTGCTGCAGCCCGAAGCGCCCGTCGTCGGTACCGGTCTCGAGGAGAAGCTCGCACGGGATTCGCGAACGATTATCGCCGCAGAACGGAGCGGTATCGTTGAATCTGTCCACGGGGACAGCCTCGTAGTCCAGTACGACATCGATGAGAATAGCACCGAGGCGATCGTGAGCTTCGATGATAAGAGACGCGTCGAATACAAAATTACAAAATTCCTCCGGACGAACCAGGACACATGCATTAACCAAAAGCCGGTCGTAAAGGAAGGAAGCCGATTTAAGAAAGGCGATGTTCTCGTCGACGGCTGCGCCACGGACAACGGTGAACTTGCGCTTGGCCGCAACGTTCTCGTTGCGTTCATGCCTTGGCGCGGATACAACTTCGAAGATGCTATTATCGTCAGCGAACGAATCGTGGCGGAAGACGTCTTCACGTCGATCCATATCGAAGAGTTCGAGTTGCAGGTCCGGGATACGAAGCGCGGAGAGGAAGAGTTGACGCGCGAGATTCCGAACGTCAGTGAAGAGGCGACGAAGGACCTCGATGAAAACGGCATTATTCGCATCGGCGCCGAAGTGAATGAAGGTGACATCCTCATTGGAAAGATCACCCCAAAAGGCGAGACAGATCCCACACCTGAAGAGAAGCTGTTGAAAGCAATTTTTGGTGAGAAGGCTGGTGACGTGAAGGACGCTTCTCTGAAAGCTCCTCCGGGGATGAAGGGGATTGTTATTGCGACCAAATTATTCAGCAGGAAGAAGAAGGATACAGAGAGCAAGAAGGATGATAAGAAGAGGCTTGAATCGCTCGACCGTTCGCGTCGTAAGGATATCAAGGAACTCCACGAGAAGCTTGCAAAGAAACTCGACCAGCTCCTTGACGGCGAAAAGTCCGCCGGGATCCGTGACACAGACGGGAACGTAGTCCTTCGCGCCGGAACGGCGTTAAAATCGGACTCCTTCCAGCAACTCGAGAACCTCGACAAGCTTGACTACAATCTGGACTGGATCGACGACAAGCGAAAACAAAATATCGTTGTGAAAGTGTATGAAAATTTCAAGCAAAAGCTGAGTGAAGTAGAGGAACTCTACCGTCACGAGAAGAACAAGATTCAGCTCGGAGATGAACTGGCTCCCGGCATCGTACAGCTCGCAAAAGTCTACGTCGCTAAGAAGCGGAAGCTGGCAGTCGGAGACAAGATGGCGGGACGACATGGAAACAAAGGTGTCGTTTCGACGATTGTGCCGGTCGAAGACATGCCGTTTCTGCCAGGCGGCAGGCCGGTCGACATTGTTCTGAACCCCCTCGGCGTTCCTTCCCGCATGAATATCGGCCAGCTCTTCGAAGTTGCGCTCGGATGGGCGGGGATCCAACTCGGAGTCACGTTCGCATCCCCGATCTTCGATGGAGCGACGTGGGAAGACGTCCAGGAAAACCTGAAGAAGGCGAATCTTGACCAGAATTCGAAATCGATCCTGATTGACGGTCGAACCGGAGAGCCCTTCGATCAGGAGGTAACGGTTGGGTATATCTACATAATGAAGCTCTCCCATATGGTCGACGATAAGATCCATGCTCGATCCATCGGACCATACTCTCTCATCACGCAACAGCCGCTCGGAGGGAAAGCGCAATTCGGCGGCCAGAGATTTGGAGAAATGGAAGTATGGGCGCTTGAAGGATACGGAGCGGCGCACGTGCTCCAGGAGATACTCACTGTCAAGTCCGACGACGTCGTTGGACGCGCAAAAGTATACGAGGCAGTCGTCAAGGGGGACAATCTTCCCGAGCCGAATGTTCCTGAGTCGTTCAATGTGTTGGTGCGCGAACTCCAGGGATTGGGACTCGAGGTGAAGATTGAGTGACGGGAGCCGTAGGGAATTCAGTTCGCACTGCAGTGCTCATGATACTGTGAACGGATTAACAGAATTGGAGACATCATGCCATATTCGATGAATGAACCAGCTTCACGAAAAACTTTTTCAAAGATTACGATCAGCCTGGCGTCGCCGGATATGATTCTCTCCCGCTCGCATGGCGAGGTCACGAAGCCGGAGACGATCAACTACCGCTCGTTCCGTCCGGAGAAGGATGGGCTCTTTTGCGAAAAGATTTTCGGACCGGTGCGCGATTGGGAATGTCACTGCGGAAAGTACAAACGCATCCGGTACAAGGGAATCACCTGTGACCGCTGCGGCGTCGAAGTGACACAAAAGAGTGTGCGCCGGGAACGTCAGGGACATATCACCCTTGCCGTGCCTGTCGTTCACATTTGGTATTTCCGATCGATGCCGAGCAAGATCGGCACCGTCCTGGGCGTTGGCTCGAAAGAACTCGAAAAAATCATTTACTACGAGTCGTATGTCGTCGTCAATCCGGGCACGACCGGTCTCCGAAAGCTCAATTTGATTTCGGAAGACCAGTACCTCGAGATCCTCGCCTCGTTACCCGAAGAGAATCAGGACCTCGAAGACGTCGACCCGAAAAAGTTTATCGCGAAGATGGGCGGAGATGCTATCAAGGATCTTCTGCACAGGGTTAAGATCGAAGAGCTCGCAATTGAGCTTCGGACGCAGATTCGCGAAGAGACATCCGTTCAGAAGAAACAGGAGGCTCTCAAACGCCTCCGCGTTGTCGAGGCATTTCGAAAAAGTGAACTCACTGCTCCAAATAAACCCGAGTGGATGGTACTCGATGTCATCCCGGTGATTCCGCCGGAATTGCGGCCGCTGGTTCCTCTCGAAGGCGGCAGGTTCGCGACTTCGGACCTGAACGACTTGTACCGGCGCGTCATCATCAGGAACAATCGTCTCAAGCGTTTGATCGAAATCAAGGCTCCCGAAGTCATTCTCCGGAACGAGAAGAGAATGCTCCAGGAAGCAGTCGATTCGTTGTTTGATAACTCACGCCGTGTCAACGCGGTTCGAAGCGACAATAACCGCGCTTTGAAATCGCTCTCCGATATGCTCAAAGGCAAGCAGGGACGCTTCCGCCAGAACCTGCTCGGAAAACGCGTGGACTATTCCGGCCGTTCTGTCATCGTCGTCGGTCCGGAACTCAAACTCCACGAGTGCGGGTTGCCTAAGGACATGGCGGTTGAGTTGTTCAAGCCTCATATCATTCGCAAGCTTATTGAACGGGGTCTCGTCAAGACCGTGAAGAGCGCGAAAAAAATGGTCGACAAGAAGGGTCCCGAAGTGTGGGATATTCTTGACCATATTATTGACGGTCACCCCGTGCTGTTGAATCGCGCGCCGACATTGCACCGGCTCGGTATTCAGGCCTTCCAACCCGTGCTTGTAGAAGGAAAAGCAATTCGGATCCATCCCATGGTCTGCACCGCGTTCAATGCGGACTTTGACGGCGACCAGATGGCGGTGCATGTGCCGCTTTCGTACGAAGCCCAACTCGAGGCGCGGATGCTGATGCTTTCGAGTCACAATATTCTTTCTCCGGCCAGCGGCGCTCCGATCGTCACACCGACGCAAGACCAGGTGCTCGGCTGCTACTATCTGACGAAGTCGAAGGCGGGAGAACGAGGCGAAGGAATGATCTTCTCCTCGACGTCGGAAGCCATTATTGCCTATGACCAGGATCGGATCGGGCTCCACGCTCGAATCAAAGTCCGAACAAAAGAGGGCATGGTTGAGACGACTACCGGAAGGGTCTTATTCAACGAAATCGTTCCTCCCGACATAACGTTCATTAACGAATTGCTGAATAAGAAACGCCTCGTGCAGATCATCGCCACAGTGTTCCGGCGTTGCGGCAACCTTGTTACTTCGCAATTCCTCGACAAGCTCAAGACGCTCGGCTTCACGTACGCGACGAAAGGCGGGCTCTCCGTGTCAGTCGGGGATGTCATCATCCCGAAGGAAAAGCACGAACTTGTCGCAAAGGCGCAAAAAGACGTCGACGGTGTGGAATCACAGTACTACCGCGGATTCATCACGAACGGCGAACGCTACAACAAGGTGATCGACATTTGGACTCGGGCGACAAGCAGGATCGCAGACCGATTGTTCGATGCGCTCCAGCATGATCGCGAAGGATTCAATTCCCTCTATATGATGGTGGACTCAGGCGCGCGAGGTTCGAAGGAACAGGTTCGTCAGCTTGCGGGTATGCGCGGTCTCATGGCAAAGCCGCAGAAGAGTTTGTCGGGAGCCACAGGAGAGTTGATCGAGAATCCAATCATCGCAAATTTCCGCGAGGGACTCTCGATCCTTGAATACTTCATCTCCACCCATGGTGCACGCAAAGGTCTCGCGGACACTGCACTAAAGACGGCCGACGCAGGCTATCTGACGCGTCGTTTGATTGACGTCGCACAGGATGCCATCATCGCCGAGCAGGATTGCGGAA
>JBGOVN010000075.1:0-5912 GCA_041478155.1 Bacteroidota bacterium
GCTCGCAGTACTGATTTTTGCCCTTTTGGAATGGAGACCTCAATTGGAAAAACCGTCGCGTTGTCCTTCTTATCCGCTTTGAGCGAAATCTTTGTAAGATTACCGCGGACTGTGTCGGTGGGCAGCGCTCCCACTTTGAGTTCCGCGTCCATTCCTTCCTTGAGTTTTCCGACGTCGATTTCGTCCACGGTCCCTTTGAAAATCAACCGCTCCATATTTGCCAACTTCATCAACACCGTACCCTCTTGGTACGACGTTAATGCCGTGACAGGGTCTCCCACCTCAACCATCTTCTTCAGCACATAACCATCGATCGGCGCTTTGATTATCGATTCTATCTCCGTCCCTTCAATACTCACCCTTCCGCTCTGCATCAATTCCAGCTTTTCTTTTGCAATCTTCAGACGAAGCCCCGCCCCCTGGAAATTTCTCTGGAAATCTTCATACTCCTTGTTCGAAATCAATTGTCGCTGCATCATTGCATCTTCGCGCGTTTTTTCCTTGGTGAGATTCTCGAGGTCGACTTCCGCCAACTGCACCTGCCGTTTCGCATCAGCAAGCTCGATCGGAGCGGGGTCGGGTTTAACTTCCATTAACGGGTCGCCGGCATGTACGAACGTGCCCGCGTCGGCGAAGAGACGCTTGACGACGCCTGAGACTTTCGATTTTACGGAGATTTCATTCTCCGGTTCGATCGTACCGACCGCGAGGGCTTTGTCAACGATGTTTCCTTTCGTTACCTTGACTTTTGGGAGCTCGTTGTCCTTGGACGACTTCGAGCTACCGAAAAAGATGAATGCCGCTCCCCCGAGGACGACAACTGCTGTCGAGGAAAGCAATATCTTGTTTTTCATAGTCAAGCTTTCACTGATGGATCGAGACAGTACGAGAAGGTTTCAAGCAAGCGGGACACGAAACGCCTCTGTTCACGAGCTCTGCCTGAGAGTGAAATTTCCTTTTTCGCTCTTGAGACGCAATGACGGTCCGCCGCCGTTGATCGTTCCATAGTAATCGACTTCTTTGCTCCGACGCTTGCCGTGCGAATGACTCTCGACGTCGAAGTCCGACTCGAAACTGGTTCTTCTCCCGAAATCGGATTCAAGCACGAACCCGGTTTTCTTCGGGAGGGAAATCGAGATCTCTCCTTTATAAGTCTCGACCCTGCTGTTCCGCGAAAGCTCCGAGAATCCTATCCGCGCGTTACCTTTATACGTCTCGAGATCAAGGGAGCCGACAAGGTCTGAAATTTCGACATCTCCTTTATATGTGTTGATTTCGACGCTTGAATGAAGGCCTGCAATATGCGAGTCCGACTTATAATCTTTGATTGTGAGCGAGGCGGTCTTCGGCATTTTGATCTTGTAATGAACCGAGGGCAGTGAGAGGTTGTTATCGCCGAACAACCCCCAGAACCCGTTGTGATGATGCCGCAGTTTGTCGTAGTCACTCTTGATACGGACCTCGTCTGCTGAACCGTTGATGCGAATCTCGGTGTCTCTCACATCCTGCTCTCCGTCATCAAAAAAGGACTCGTCCACTTCAATTCTTGCGACGATTTCAATTTCTGATTTCTCCCACGTCGTCACGTCGATGCTGCCTTTGTACGTGTCAACAATGACGATTCCCTGTTTATTGAGCGGTAGTGTCTTCGTGATCTCCCGGTGCTCCTGGCCAAAAGTGACTGAACCTGACCCCAGACAGAAGAGAAGTAAGAGAATCGATGATGGGAATCGTTTCATGAGGGCCTCCGATGGTGTCATAGTCTCTACGTCGAATTGTGCCATGAAGTTACATGGGGATGGATTTAGGACTCAACTGTGCGTCGAAGGGGAAGAAGACACTACACCCTACGAATCTTAGACTTTCAGAGAGATGAAAAGGTTGCGATTACAGCGGGAAAAGGGCCATCTGTTCAGCGTTTCGCCGGAACGTATCCAATTGCTGACTTCACGAAACGGTCGAGTCTTAGGAAATACTCCTCACCACCGACGATGTACGTGTCGTTGTGGTCGGCCCCCGGTATTTCGAAGAATTCTTTTGGTTCATTCGCGGCTTGATAAAGCTGTCGAGCAAGATCGAGTGGAGCAATCGCGTCGTTCGTTCCGTGAATGAACAGTGATGGGAGATGGAGGGAGGAGATCTTGTCTATTGCATTGAATTTGCTCCGAAGCAAGAACTGCGTTGGGAGGTACGGGTAGTGGATCTTTGCAAGATCTTTTGCTGATGTAAACGCACACTCGAGGATCATCCCTGCGGCTGGACGATGTCGAGCGAGCTCGACTGTCACAGCGCCGCCGAGGCTCGTTCCCCAAAGAAAAATCCGACGCGCTTCGACTCCGGGGAGGGCAACGGCATAATCGTAAGCCGCCCGGGAATCTTTGTAAGCGCCGACCTCTGACGGTTTACCCCCGCTTCTGCCGTAACCTCGATAATCGTAGATGAAGACGTTATAACCGGCCTGCCACAAACGACGAAGGAGGTCGAAACTGTATGAGATGTTCCCGGCATTCCCGTGTGAAATGAACAAGGTGGCGATGGCATTCTCGGAGTGCAGGAACCAGGCGTGCAGCGGAACGTCGTCTTCAGACTTGAACCAATGGTCCTGTATGTACGGAGCCCGCTGGGCAGGAAGGTAATTACCTTGGGGATACTTCGTGGGGAAGAAAACAAACTGCTCTTCAAAGACCATGATAACGACCGACCAGATGAACACCGAGACGACGACTGCAACGATCACGAGCCGTATCGTCCGGAATTGAGGGCGAACAGCTTCCGGTCTCGATTCCACCTCTTACCATCTCCTCGGCGCATCTTTGACGCAGCGGACCGTGTCGCGCGCGATCAAGAGTTCCTCGTTGGTTGGAATGACGAAAACCCGGACCCGGCTTTTTGGTGTCCCGATTTCCTTCTCAATTCCCCCCGTAACGGTCTTGTTCAGCGACTCGTCAAACTCGATGCCGAACCATTCCAACCCTGTAAGAACTCGCTTGCGAATTGTCGGCGCGTTCTCCCCGATGCCGCCCGTGAAAACGATCGCGTCGGTTCCGGAAAGCTCCGCCAGATACGATCCCACATACTTTTTTATCCGTTGACAAAAAATATCGATCGCGAGCGAAGCGCGGCGATCCTTGTGCTCAAGCTCCTCGGCGAGCAAGTCGCGCATATCGTTCGTCAGTCCCGAGAGACCCAGGAGTCCTGACTGCTTGTTCAGGAGAGCATCGATTTCGTTGAGCGCCATCCCCTCCTTGTGAGAGAGGAATTCGATGACGGAAGGGTCGATGTCGCCGCTGCGCGTTCCCATGACGAGTCCTTCAAGCGGCGTCAGGCCCATCGAGGTGTCGATCGACTCTCCCTTCTTGATCGCACACGCCGAACAACCGTTGCCGAGGTGGAGCGTGATGATGTTTGTTTCTTCCCGGCTTTTTCCCATGAGCTGGCGATACCGGTAGGCAACATAGCGATGCGAGGTTCCATGGAAGCCGTACCGGCGAAGCTTGTGGCGTCTGTACAATTGATACGGTATTGCGTAGAGATAGGAGCTTTCGGGCATGGTGGAGTGAAACGATGTATCGAACACCGCCGCTTGCGGAATTCCCGGACCGAGCAATTCCCGGGCGGCGTAAATCCCTTTGAGGTTTGCAGGGTTGTGCAGTGGTGCAAGGTCGATGCAATCTTCGATTCCCTGGATCACTTCCTCATCGATGATAACCGATTTTGTAAAATGTTCGGCGCCGTGAACGACGCGATGGCCGACGGCATGAATGTCGGCGAGCGATGCGAGACCCGCAATCTGTGATTCCGGAGAGACAACCCAGCGGAGGACGTAGTCGAGGGCGGCACGGTGGTCCCGGATTGGTGTCGCTTGCCTGGTTGGAGGTTTATTCGAAGAATGGAGCGTGACAAGCGCCTGACTTCCGATCCGCTCGATAATCCCCTTCGCTCGTTGTCTGTCAGCGTTCTTCTCGATGAGGTCGAGGTCGGTCTCAATGATCTGAAACTTCAATGAAGAGCTGCCGCAATTCAGGACGAGTATGTTCATAGAAGAATTCGTCGAGGAAGAAGATAGTAAGGACGAGAGACTTTCGCTGAGATTAAACTACGGCTTTGTTGGAGTAAACACAATACGTCGGGAACGTGTCGGATGGGTTTTCTCATTTTCGGGTTTTTTCTTTTTCTCAGTTTTTTGATGTATCTTTTGAAAACAAATCAGTCGACGTCACTCCTTCAACATCACGATGAGCACCGCCGCTTCGAGAGGAGACGCCGTGAAGAAAGAACCGCCGGAGTTGCCTATGATCCAAAAAGTGAATCTCAAAGAAAAGCTCGGCCGTTTTCAGGAACAATGGAACCCGAAAATTGTCGGCGCGCTCAACGATTCGTACGTGAAACTCGTGAAGGTTCAAGGCGAATTTGTATGGCACCATCACGACGATGAAGACGAAATGTTTCTCGTTGTGAAAGGCAAACTGCGTATCAAGCTCAGGGACCAGGACATTCGACTCGACGAGGGGGAATTTGTCATTATTCCCAAAGGTGTGGAGCACATGCCCGTCGCGGAGGAAGAGGCACATATTCTGCTGCTCGAGCCGAAGACCACCCTCAACACGGGAAACGTGAGGAGCGAAAGAACGAGGGAGAAACTGGAAGAGTTTTGAGGTTTCCAGTCGTGCGCCGAGGACATTCGAATTGCCGCTGCCGTTGTTCAACAGGACCGATTCTTAACAGAGAAGCTGGAGATTATTCCTCATGGGCAACTGCATGCTCACTGCCGACGACCCCTCCCTGATACCGCTTTTCCGTCGCGTCTGATGAAAAAATTTACTCTCAAAACCCTTCCAACCGACCATCTCCACCTCGTCGATCCGAAGAACCTCCGGATCAATTACAAGCAAGAGCTGAACCCTGCGCAATACGAGGCCGCCACGTCGGTGAATGGCCCCCACCTGATTATTGCCGGAGCAGGAACGGGAAAGACCCGCACGATCACCTACCGCGTCGCGTACCTTGTTGAGCTCGGCGTTAAGCCGGACAGTATCCTGCTACTGACGTTTACCAGAAAAGCCTCACAGAACATGCTCCGACGTGCGGCGATTCTTCTCGACAATCGGTGCGAACAGGTTTCGGGAGGCACGTTTCACTCGTTCGCCAACGGCATACTCAGACGATACGCGACTCAAATTGGATATGAGAGGAACTTTACGATCCTCGACCAGGGGGATGCGGAGGATGTCGTCAACCTCCTTCGCACTCAGTTAAAGCTCGATACAAAAGAGAAACGTTTCCCAAGGAAGGAAACGCTCTACGACCTCCACAGCCGTTCGCTCAATACCCTGACGCCGATGAAGGAACTGCTCGCGAACGATTATCCCCAATACCTCGAGCTGGAAGCCGACATCCAGAAGGTGCACACCGCCTACGTGCAGTACAAGCGGCAGCACAATCTCATGGATTACGATGACCTGCTGGTGAACCTCGCGCTGCTGATGAAGCAGCATGAATCGATCCGAACTATCCTGTCGGAGAAATACAAGTACATCATGGTCGACGAGTATCAGGACACGAACAAAGTCCAGGCGGAAATCGTCAGGCTGCTCGCATTCAAGCATCAGAATGTGATGGTCGTGGGGGACGACGCCCAGTCGATTTATTCGTTTCGCGGCTCGACCATCAAGAACATCCTCGAATTCCCTGAAGAATATTCCGAATGCACGGTCATCAAGCTGGAGGAAAATTTTCGCAGTACCCAGCCGATTCTGAATCTTGCAAATGAAATCCTGAAGCGCGGTTCAATACTGAACGTGAAATGAAGCTTCATAGTCCGGCGACGAGTGTACTCACGGTCAAGTGCTTTCGGCATCAGAATCCCGACCTCACACCTATCACTTATTACTTTTGACTTCTCACTTATAACC
>JBGOVN010000097.1:0-5418 GCA_041478155.1 Bacteroidota bacterium
CGTCAGTACGGTGCTCAAGTTCCTTCATTCAATCGCTTCCAGGGAACTACGGACCACGAAACACTATCTCCGTTCGACGAAGCTCCGAGTCTGTAGTCCTTCCAATTTTGGCAACGAGTCCCGGAAGTGCCTCGACATCCGATCGCGTTGTCCGGAAATTCACTATGCAAGCGCGCAGGACGAATTTCCCATCAAGAAGGGTGCTGGAACAAAATGCCTTTCCACTGTTCTGGAGCCGAGCAAGAATTTCGGCGTTCAGTTTGTTAAGATACTCCAGAATGTCCTTCCTGCCCCGCAGATCCCGCGGATTATAACGAAAGGTTGCTATACTCAGGCCGAGTGAGCAAGCCTCAAGCTCGTCGTACGTCTTCACCCGCTCATGGAGATAGTTCGCAAGTTGAACGTCTTCGGCTATCATGCGACGGTACCCTTCCCTGCCCACCTGCCGCAGTGCGAGCCAAACTTTAAGAGCACGGAAACCGCGAGAGTTTTGTGGACCCCGTTCGTAATAGTTTGTCGGCACATCCTCCCCGTCTCCGCCGAAGGTGTAGTACGGAGGGTGATAACTGAATGCGTCTACGAGGAGCTGAGGGTCTCTCACCAGTGCACAACCGGCCTCCATCGGAGCGTAGAGCCATTTGTGCGGGTCGACAGCGACGGAATCTGCCTCGGCGAGGATCTTGAGATCGGCCGGAGCATTGGGAAGAACTGCGGCGAGTGCTCCGTAGGCTCCGTCGACGTGAAACCAGAGATTATGGTCCTTACAGACCGCGGCAATCTCACGAAGAGGGTCGACTGCCCCGGTCCCAACCGAACCAGCAGTGCCTACGACCATCAGGGGAATATCGCCCTGAACTTTGTCGTCGCCGATTCTCTTTCGCAACGCCGTCACATCCATTCGCTGTTGCCCGTCGACCGGGATCGAGCGAATTGAGTCTGTTCCCAGCCCAAACAGGTCGGCCGCCTTCTGAATCCAGGTATGCGTCTCGGTTGACGCATAGACTCTCAGACGTCTTGCGTCCGCCCTTCCGATTCCTTCCGTGCGAACATTCCAGGCGATATTTGCTTTTCGGGCGGCGAGGAAGCAAACAAAATTTGCCATATTTCCGCCGCTCACGAGGATGCCGCCTGCCGTCGTTGGGTATCCGATCAATTCCGCGATCCATCGAATGGCTTGCGACTCTATCTCGGTCGCCAGCGGAGCGAGTTGGAAGGATCCGACATTTGGATTGACAGAGGAAGCGAGCAAGTCGCCCAAGGCTCCGATAGGCGCAGCCGAGGAGGAGATATATCCCCAGAATCGTGGATGTCCGTTCAACAGGGAGTTCTCGAATAGCATTTTCGAGACTCCGCGAAGAAGCTTCTTGGGATTGGTCCCTCGCTTTGGCAGGCTGCGGGTACCCAAAATACGCCGGACCTTCGCCGGCGACTGGGCCGGATTGACCGGCCTTGATTCAATGGAGGAGAGAAATTTTGCGATATCGTCGATCAGTTGGTGACCCAGCTCTTTGAACTCCCCGGGCGTGAGTTCAATCGGCGATTGTCTCGGAATACGGCGCTCCGTTTTCCGTTTCAACTCCCCGGCACGCTTACGTTTTTTCTGTCGCGGAGAGCCGTGGCCCACTATCTTACTTCGTGTTTTCATCGATCCAATCGAGAACAGTGTTGTACCAAAGTTTGGAGTTTCCTGGTTTCAAAACCCAGTGTCCTTCATCGGGAAAATAGAGCATCTTCGATTTTACTCCGAGGCGTTGAAGCGCTGAGAACATCTGAAACCCTTCGCTCACATCCACTCGAAAATCCATCTGGCTATGAATGACAAGCGTGGGTGTCTTGAAATTTGATACAAAATTGAGCGGCGACCATTGCTGATACAGTGACGGATTACGATAGGGTGTCCCCCGATACTCCCATTCTGTAAACCAGAGCTCCTCGGTCGTTCCATACATGCTCGCGGGATTAAAAACGCCATCATGCGTGACGATACAACGGAATCGGTCTGAGTGTCCTGCGATCCAGTTCATCATGTATCCTCCGTACGAGGCCCCAGCGGTCGCGACTCGCTTTGAATCTACGAAATCGTATGTACCTACGACATAGTCCAACCCTTTCATCAGGTCCTCATACACCTTCCCTCCCCAATCCCCGCTGATTTCGTCCGTGAATTTTTGACCGTATCCGGTACTTCCTCTAGGATTTATCATCACCACAACATAGCCTCGCGAGGCAAACATTTGGGCGTTCCAGCGGTATCCAAAGTTATCACCCCATTGACCTTGTGGTCCCCCGTGGACGAGAAAAATCACGGGATACCTCATCGTGTTCTTGAAATCCGGAGGCCGGACCAACATCCCGTGAATTTTAGTCCCTCCAGCACCTTCAAACCAAAAATCTTCTTTTTCCTTTAATTCGAGGGGGGCGATGCGGTTCTCGTTTATCGCCGTCAGCTGGAGGATATTCCCTCCGCGAGAGTCCATTCGATAGAGCTCGGCTGGCCGGTTGATCGATTCTTTTAGAAATACGATCGTCTTTCCGTCTGGAGTTATTCGAATCGAATGGTTGTACCCTCGGTCTGCGAGAGTTTCTATGTTCTTTGTGCTCATCGTCAGTCTGTACAACGACTCATTGCCCTTATCGTCGCCGTTGAAGTAAATCGCTTTTGAGTCCGGCGACCATACAACGTCGTTCACGCTACGGTCGAGTTGCTCACTGAGATTCGTCCGGCGTCCCGTGGTGCGCTCATAGAGCACGAGTTGGTTTTGGTCGGCCTCAAACCCGGCCCGCCGCATCGCTCGGTAGACAATGTACTTTCCGTCGGGTGAAAAGAGGGGCTGGCTGTCGTCCGCAGGATTCTCCGTGATGTTCTTCGCGCTTCCCCCCGTCGTTGGGACGGTGTACAACTCATTGTTGGTACTGACGGCGACCATAGAATCCGGGTTGCGCGTAAATACCATCTCTTTACTGTCGGGAGAAAAGCCGTAGTCCCAATTTCCGCCCAAATCTATCGGCGGCGTGTCATAGTCACCCGGTGTCAGGTCTTTCGCGGCTCCGCCCTCCGACGGCATCACGAAGAGATGGCTTCGTTTTCCATCCTTCCAAGAATTCCATACGCGATACGGTAAGCGCGTGAACATCTTCGCTTTTACAGGGGACTTATCGGCTGCCTCCATCCGTTTTTGATTGCAGTCAGCGTCGGGACAATCGGGGTAGACATCAGAATTGAAGGCGTACCATTTGCCGTCGGGAGAGACCATCAGGCCGTCGACACCGGCTGCAACGTGCGATACCTTCTTGGATTCGCCGCCGTTCACGGGGATGGACCAGATCTGAGACTCGCCGTCCCGGGTTGAAATAAATGAGATCGTTTTCCCGTCCGGCATCCATCGTGGGTCTCTGTTTGCCTTCTTCGCAGTCGTAAGCTGTCTGACGGTTCCCCCCGCAAGAGGAACGAAAAAGATATTACTGTTTGACGTATTCTCATCACTGTTGTACGTCGTAATAACGAATGCGATCAGGCTCCCATCCGGAGAGACTTGCGGGTCGCTCACGCGTCCGAAACCGATTAAATCATCGAAGGTTATTGCGCGGCGTGATTGGGGAAGGCAGATAGAGTAACTGAGGAGTAGGCACAAGGTGATTTTTTTCATTCGTATCTCCAGGCAACGGTGGGAACGCATCATTTCATTTTGGCTGAAGGGCGGCTACAAGGCTGATTTGTTGGAATAATATAGCGGAAAAATGGAAAAGCCACAACGAACAATCCCAGGCGGTCGGTTAGGACGCGATCACAAAACATTCGTGGAGAATCAAGGAGACGTCGGCGTTGCGGTGCTTTCCTCGTAATGTTCCGTCCGGATCAATTTTTTAAACCGCTCGGGCATCTGCTCGAAGGCATGGTCCCAACAGAGATTGTTGGTTATGAACCAGTTAGCCAGAATATCACCATCGTCGTTCCGCCAACGATCCCAGTAACCGTCACTCGGCCGTTCAATCTTCCACAAATATTTTTTACCGCAAACGGAGCAAACTCGATCTTTGACAAGAGACATGGGATTTGATGAGTAGGATGTGGTGAGTATCTGTAATGAGAAATCTTCAAATCTTTGAACTCAGGACAACAGGGTGAAGGGGGGTCGTAACGGACGGCCATCTTCTCGATTACTCTTTCCCGAACAGAAAAACCAGTGGCCTCCAGACTCTGGCAGCCCATGACCGCTCATTGTGCTCGGCCCGGTCATCATAAAAGCGCATGAAATCCTTCCCCTCCTTGTAGCCTTTTGCCTTCAGGAGGCCGGCCATTCTATCCATACCTGGTTTTAATGTCGCTTCAGAACCAACACCGCCGCAATCCATGTAAATCTTCACCGGCTGTCGGAAGCCGTCACCGTTCTTGAATTCTTTGAACAACTTATTCGCGCCGTATGAAAAAGCGCTCGAAACGCACCCGGTCCGGGAAAAGACATCCGGATACCACCACGCGAAGAGAAACGAAATCAACCCTCCGAGTGAGGATCCCATCACCGCAGTATGCTCTCTCTCCGGCAGCGTCCTATAGCGTTTGTCAATCATCGGTTTCAGTTTGTGGACGACAAAATCGGCATACGCCCTTCCCTCCGGGGTATCAGAATACTCAACCATTCTGTCGGGGCTATTGTAGATACCGACCACGAGTATCTCTTCCATCGACCCGGCTGCAATCAAACTGTCGGCGACATCATCGACACGCCAGTCGTAACCGGCGAACGAAGTATTCGGGTCAAACACGTTTTGTCCGTCATGCATGTACAAAACGGAATAGCGCCTCTTCTTCTGTGTGGCGTACGACGGCGGCAGCCATACGATCACGTCGCGGCCGTATCGCAACCCCTTCCCCTTAAGACCCTTAAGGTAGTCAACCGAACCGACGATTTTTCCCGAAGGCTTGATTTCTGCAACGCTCCATGCACGGGGCCTGACAACGAGAGTTGTATCTCCGTCTACACGGAGCTGATTGTTTCCTGGAATTTTACCTTCTTCGTAGATTGCCTGCATCCTCCAATCCCCTCGTGTTAGCTTATACTCAAGAAAGAATCCTTTTGGAAATGAAAATGAACCGCCCCACGTCGAATCATTCTCGCGTCGGAGCTCCACAGCCCCAGGATTCCAATTTCCCATCGACGCATCATTGCCGGTGATAAAAATATGAAAATCGTCAGGCGTCTTCTGTGGGGTAATCACCGTGATCCCAACCCTCACCCTCTGTGCATCGAGATCGGCGACGAAACCGAGAGTGAGCAAAACAAGAAGGCCGGCACTCCACACGCACTTCACAGAACTCCCTATGGGAAGATACCCATTTCGAGATACGTCGTGGCAATCTTGTCAATCGCGTTGATGAACGCTGCACTTCGGAAGCTGTCAATTCGCTTGTTTGATTTC
>JBGOVN010000154.1:0-4339 GCA_041478155.1 Bacteroidota bacterium
CCCCTTAAATCGATGCAGAATTCGCGCGGGGAGATTGCGGATGAGTGCGAAGACGATGAGGTAGGAGAGGGCTTTATCGACCGGGTCGGATGAGATACCTTGCAGAAAGACACTCTGGAGGATGTTGTTTCCCATCGACCTGAAGAATATGACGAGGACATCCGTTCCTGCCATCATCGTCCCGCCGAACAGATATGCCGAAATCGGAGCGGAAAAGCAAGCGGCGACAATCCCTTGGAGGACGCCGCCGACCGCTGCAAGGTACCATCTCTTGAACCAACCAAGTCTTGCGACGTACCCGGTGAACCCTCCGATAACCATCGAGACAGGCACGAAGAAAATCATTGTTGGGTCTCCGATCGCGGCAGCCATGAGGTTCGAGACGCTTCCCGTAATCATACCTGCCCATGGTCCGCAGAGGACCGCCGCGAGAACAGTCCCGATGGAATCAAGATAGATCGGGATCTTCAGAGCAACGGTAATCTGGCCTGCCGTCAAATTCAACGCAACGCAGAACGCTACGAGCGGAAGCGCCGGTCCCGAGATCTCCGAGCGTATTTTTTCCGCAATGGTCATTGCGGACCGGCTGATAACGAAGAACCCGACCTGTGGTCGGGTTCGATCGTAGAAAATACGTCGGGAGGCATTTACGAAATAGAAACGAGTGACACTGGATTTTCGAGATGAGTCTTGAGGTCTTGCAGGAAGCGTGCGGCGACCGCTCCGTCGATGATCCTGTGGTCGGCCGAAAGGGTCACCCGCATCGTATGGCCGATAGTGATTTGTCCGGCTTTGACAACTGGTTTCTCTTCGATAGATCCCACAGCAAGGATCGCACCCTCCGGAGGGTTGATGATCGCAAGAAATTCATCGACACCGAACATTCCCAAATTACTGATCGTGAACGTCGCACCCGAGTATTCGTCAGGTTTCAGTTTCCGGTTCCGTGCACGTTCAACAAGATCCCGGAGTTCCTGGTTGATCCGGGCAATCCCTTTTTGTTCGCAATTTCGGAGAACAGGGGTTACGAGACCGTCATCCAGGGCAACCGCGACAGCGACGTGGGCGTATCCATACTGGCGCATCTTGTCCCCGAGATACGTCGCATTGACGTGAGGATGGCTCATCAGCGTTGTTGCGCACGCCTTCACGAGAATGTCGGTAAAGCTGATTTTCGATTCATAAATCTTGTTCAGTTGTTCACGGAATGCCATCGCCGGTTCCATGTCAATCTCTACGGTAACGTAAAAATGCGGGGCGGTCTGCTTGCTCTCGGTCATTCGCTTTGCGATTGTCTTGCGAATGGGGGAAAGTTCGACATCCTGAGCTGTCCCGGGTGTCACGGGAGCGTAGGACTGGGGCAAGGGAGAACGCTTGCCGCCAAGAGCCGCTTCGATGTCACGTTTGATGACACGCCCTTGCGGACCGCTGCCGGAGACAGATCGCAGTTCGATGCGATTTTCCGTAGCCAGTTTCCTGGCCAGCGGTGAAGCCTTTATTCGTCCGTCCGTCCGCTGAGTTGTGGAGGCGGCCGCCGTGTTTGCCGGAGAAGGAGGAGGCGTTGTAACTACGGGTCGCTGCGGTTCGGCAGCCTGAGCTTTGACAGGGGGCGTTGGCGGAGTGTCCTTCAGAAGCGCAGTGATGTCTTCGTTGGCTTCTGCGATGATTGCGATAGGAGCGCCGATGGCAGCTTTTCCTCCTTCAGCGACGAAAATTTTTCGGAGGATTCCGCTGTCGAACGCCTCCAATTCCATGTCTGCCTTGTCTGATTCGATTTCGACGAGGGTCTCGCCTTGTTTGACCTTATCGCCTTCTTTGTAGCGCCACTTGAGGATGACTCCCTCCGTCATTGTGTCGCTCAGTTTTGGCATTGCAACTTTGGTGGCCATAAATGGTTCGGTCTATTCTCTGTAGAGAACTTTGTTCACTGCATTGATGACTTTCTCGACGCTCGGGAGAGAAGCGACCTCAAGATTGTGAGCGTAGGGAAGGGGAACGTCTTCTTGTGTCACGCGCTCGACAGGGGCATCGAGATAGTCAAAAACATTCTTCGAGACTTCGTGCGATATCTGAGCTCCGACACCTGCGAACGGCCAACCTTCCTCGACGATGACCAGTCTGTTGGTTTTCCTAACAGATTCAAAAATGAGTTCCCAGTCCATCGGCCTGATGGTCCGAGGGTCGATAAGGTCGACGCTTATTCCATCGTTCGCGAGTTGATCAGCCGCCTTAACGGCGACATGCTGAAGGACCTTCGACCACGAAACAATCGTCACGTCGGATCCTTCGCGGATGACGTTACCTACCCCGAAGGGGATCGTGTATTCACCCTCCGGAATATCCCCCTTTTCGCCGTACATCATTTCGCTTTCGATAAATACTACAGGGTTGTCGTCTCGTATCGCTGTTTTCAGCAATCCCTTGGCGTCTTTAGGATTGGAAGGCATTACGACTTTCAGTCCCGGGAAGTGCGCATACAGAGATTCTAACGCTTGCGAATGGGTTGCAGCGAGGCTATGTGCTGCTCCCCCCGGCCCGCGGAAAACAATAGGCACGTTGAAATTTCCGCCCGACATGGAGAGCATCTTTGCTGCGTTGTTCACAATCTGGTCGAAGGCGACGAGCGAAAAATTCCACGTCATGAATTCAACGATAGGCCGCAGTCCGACCATGGCTGCTCCAATGCCGATCCCCGCGAACCCCGACTCTGCAATCGGCGTGTCGACAATACGTTTCGGTCCCCATTTTTGCAGAAGACCCTGGCTCACCTTGTAGGCGCCGTTGTACTGGGCAACTTCCTCACCCACCAGAAAAACACGCTCATCGCGTGCCATCTCTTCATCCATTGCCTGGTGCAGTGCTTCTCGTAGGCTTACAGTCGGCATCGGTCAATCCTTCTCGGCCTTCGTCGGCATATAAACGTCATTATAAAGTTCCTCGGGCGGCGGTTCGGGGCTTTGTTCCGCAAACTCAACGGCCTCGTCGATGATTTTCTTTATCCGTTTGTCCGCAATCTCCAAATATTCTTCGTTAAGGATTTTTTCCGACTTCAGAACGTCCGACAACACTGAGAGAGGGTCGTTCTTCTTCTCCGAGTCAACTTCTTCCTTCGTGCGATAGTGCCCGGCAATCGGGTCGGACATTGAATGGCCGCGATACCGGTATGTCCGGATCTCCAGCAGCGTCGGTTCGTATGTCGACTTGGCTCGCTCGGCGGCTTCGCTGACGGCTTTGTACACTTCGAACACGTTCATACCGTCGACGACAACGGTACGCATGTCGTACGCGAGTCCCTTCTTGGAGAGGTCTTCGACCGCCGAAGAACGCTCGACGGAGGTCCCCATGCTATACTTGTTGTTTTCGATTATGTAGACCACGGGAAGCTTCCAGAGGGCGGCCAGGTTCAAGGCTTCGTGGAATTCTCCGATGTTCGTCGCCCCGTCTCCCATGAAACAAAGGCAGACTTTTTTTTCACCACGATATTTGATTGCGAACGCCACACCGGCCGCGAGGGGAAGATGGCCTCCCACGATAGCATGTCCGCCAAGGAAGTTTTTGGCTTTGCTGAAGAAGTGCATCGACCCACCCTTACCTTTTGTAATGCCGGTGGATTTAGCAAGAAGCTCGGCCATGCAGGCCTTCGGGTCGAGTCCGCGGGTGAGGGCTAGGCCATGGTCCCTATATGCAGTGATGACGTAGTCATCCGCGGTCAATGCCGCGATGGAACCCGTTGAAATGGCTTCCTGGCCGTTGTAGAGGTGGCAGAAACCTCCGATTTTTCCCATCCCGTACAGCTGGGCCGCCTTTTCCTCGAACCGGCGGACGAGCAACATCTCGTCATACCATTTCAGGAGGGTTCCTTTGGGAAGTCCGAGCGTGCGTGATTCCTTCTTGGAGGTGGAAAAAAGGGTTGCGCTCTGAGCCATTTCTTCGCCGCTTTCGTTCGTGATGAACTAGGATCAAGGTCAATGACACGATGAAGTCGTTCCAATATACGAAGAAGTTCAGAAAAGCAAAAGGGTGGAGTATGGAGAGCGCCTGGAGAGACCGTTTACCTCCGCCTCCAATAAAAGTAGGCGGGGATTCCGGCGGCGATCAAACCGATTCCTAATGCGGCGCCCGCAGGATTTTCCACCACCGTATTCACGACGAGATACAGGGAAAAGAAAACGAATACGACCAGCGAAGCGGGGTAGCCCCAGGCCTTGTACGGGCGGATTGAGTGAGGATCTCGTTTGCGAAGAATAAAGACTCCAACACATGCCATCGCATAAAAGATCCATGAAGCAAAGACCACATGACCAATAAGTTGGTCGTAGGTTCCCGTCAAGACGAGAAG
>JBGOVN010000223.1:0-3577 GCA_041478155.1 Bacteroidota bacterium
CACTGGCGGCATACTTCGCAATCATTTTCCAAATTGCCATCCTGCTCAATTTCGACCCGCGGGAATTGAGAAACAATACATCCTGTGACTTCTTTTCTCGTCTGAGATGGATACGAGTGCGCTTCTGGTATTTCTCAATCCATAATCTGGCGGATTTTCCAATGGGGACGAGACGTTCCTTGGACCCTTTCCCGAAGACGAGAACCAACCCTTCGCCAAATTGAATGTCAGACTGCTTGAGACTTATAAGCTCGGAAACTCTCAGACCGCAGGCGTAGAGCGTTTCGAGTATCGCCCGGTCCCTCACGCCAAGAAGCCTCTTCGTGTTTGGCTGGGTCAGAATCTTGTCGATTTCGGCTATCGTCAACACCCCGGGCAGATTCCTCGTCTTTTTGGGGGCGTCGAGATTTTCGGTGGGGTCGTTCGTCGTTTCCCCTTCGCCGAGGAGAAAGCGGTGAAATCCGCGGATGGCAGACAGGGTGCGCGCGATTGAGCGTGCGGAGAGATTTCTCCGGTTGAGCGATCGGACAAAATCGCTGACGAGCGTTTCCGTAATATCGTCGGCGTCCGAAATACTGGCTGTCGCGAGGAACGATCCGTATTTCTGAAAATCAAATCGGTAGGATGCGAGTGTGTGGTCCGAGACATTCTTCTCCAGTCGGAGAAATTCTTTATACAAGTCGAGTTGCCGGCTAAGTCCGGTCGCCCGTTTCTGAGTCGAACTGCCGGAGAGCTTCTTCACGATGAAACTTCTTCTCCCGTCCGGAAAAAAAAGCGAGCGCTGCGTGAACAATTTCCCGCGAGAATCGTCGCGGCACATCCGATGAGAGTATGCCACGTAAAATCAACTCGGGTGAAGGTCAATACGAAGACCATCGTCATCAACCCGATGACAAATCCGATGAAGGCGTCGATCTGTGTTGTCTGTGTGAAAAAAAGACCGAGAAAAAAAGTTCCAAGCAGGCCGCCGTACGTTACGGAGGCAATTTTAAGGCCGACCTCCACAACCGGATTCCTGGTATCCGTAAAGAGCATCGCTCCGCCCATCAACAGAAGTCCCCAAAGAAGAGTGAAGGCTCTCGACCAACGTACTTCAGACTTCGCGTCTGCGGCTTTCCCTCGACCCGTCATTTTGAAGAGGTCCAGATACGTTGAGGAGGCGAGCGAGCTAATCGAGGACGAGAGAGTTCCCATTGCGGAGGCAAGAACGCCGGCAATCACCAATCCTGCGATTCCGGCGGGAAGACTCTGAACGATGAATTTCGGGAATATCTCGTCGGAAGATTGAAGTCCAAGTTGTTGAAAAGGGATCCCGCCGTAAAATGCAAACAGGCAGGCTCCCAGCAGCAGGAAGAAGGAAAACTGAAGGAGGATGAACGATGCATCAAGAATTAGCGCGCGTTGACTTTCGCGTGGGGAAGAGCAACCGAGAAGACGCTGCACGAGGAGTTGGTCCGTCCCGTGTGACGCCATCGTGAGGAACGTTCCTCCCAGAAGTCCTCCAAGAATGGTGTAAGGGGAAGAGAGGTAATCGAAGATGCCCGTTCCCCAAGAGGGGTTGAAGACTTCGAACTTGTTCAATCCGCCCGCAGTTGCAAACTGAACGACATCCTCCCACCCGTGCGGTAGACGATGGATGATGAGAGCCATCGAAGCTGCAGCCCCTCCCAGATAGATAAACAACTGCACGACATCCATTGCGACGACAGCTTTTAGTCCTCCGAGATATGTGTAGATCAGCGTAAAAACGCCGATGATGAGAATACTGGTGCTATAATCAAGGCCGGTGATGATGTGAACGGGTATCGCCGTTGCAAATAAACGGACGCCGGATGCGAGAACGCGGGTGACGATGAAAACCGAGGAAGTGAATCGGCGCAGCGGCAGGCCGAATCGTTTTCCGAGGAAATCGTAGGCAGTTTCAAGGTCTCCACGATAGTAGGCGGGGATAAAGAGCCAACTGACGAGCAATCTGCCGACGAAATACCCGATCGCCAGCTGTAGGAAATGGAAGTCGCTCCGGTAGGCGAGACCGGGGATGCTAATGAATGTGAGCGTGCTTGTCTCGCTTGCGACGATCGAAAATCCGACAGACCACCATGAAAGGTTTTTCCCCCCTAGAAAATAGTCACGCGAGGTGAGTTGTCTCCCGGAGATAACGATCCCTGCAGCCGTGACTCCGACGAGGTAGAGGGCGACGATTCCGTAGTCTAAAGCGGTAAAGCCCACGAGAGGCTTCCTTTCATCAGGAAGACCCGAACGGGGTCAGGATTTTGTAGCTTTTGCAACGCTTTCGTAAATATGGAACGCGCGGTCGAGGTGAGAGATTTTGATGAGGGAAAGGACTTTCTTGTGGAGGCCGACAAGTTTGACAACGCCGGAATGTTCGCGCATTTTTCGTTCGGCGATGAGCAATGCGCTGAGTCCGCTGCTGTCACAGAATTCGACGGCAGAGAGGTCGATGACAAGTTCTTTCGTTTGAGGTGTGCAGAGAATGAGGAATTCACCCTTCAGCTCGGGAGAGACACTGGCATCGAGTTTGCGCTCTTTTACCTTCAGGACCGTAGCGGTCCCGTTCTTCTTGATTTCAAATTGCATAACAATCTCCGGAAAAAATCTTCAGAACATGTCGAGACATTTTAAAAAATTCCTATAGGCAGTCGGATGGTTTGTCGTTGTTTTTGTCTGAACCTGGAAATTATAAAACTGGTCTCCCGAAAGCTTCGCGAAACTGACGCGTAACGGGGCGTTCGATTCGCGGCAAAGGAACGCGCTGGGGAGTGCGAGCTGAACATTCAGGTCCAACGCTATGTCGAATGTACTTGTTTTGATCCTTCGAAGCAATTGTTTTCGTGGAACGAACCACGCGTTCACGTCGTCGGGAGTGTAGGTAATCGTCTTGAGGGATTGTGTTGCCGGAATGCTCGACATCAGATCACTACGCACGAGCAACAGCATGCTGCCCGACGAAAAGCGGCGCGTGAGGTACTTGAGAACAGTTTGGGTCGACTCCCAATCAATGGTCATTTCCGGAAAAATAACCAAAGCACGTCTTGACCGAGACACGGCTTCAGTAAATCGGACCGTCTCGTCGCGATGTTTGCGAAAATAGAGCTTCGAGTACCACACTCCCACCTTCTGTCTCGACGCCTCAAACATTCGTACAGTACCGAAGATTAGTCCTTCCTCATTCTTTCTTGCAGCGCTTTGATCAGCTTCGTTACGTACTCCTGGTCGAAGAAATAATAACGGAATTCGACGTTGGCACGCATGTAGCTGTCGTTCGACTCACCAGCTTTTACTCCGTCGAGCCAATCGGTATTTGTAAGCGAGGCCTCGGCGGATACTGTGACGGAGAAGAATTCGCTGAAGAAATAATCGAACCCTGCGCCGCCCAGATAGTTAATGTCGAATTTATCGAATCCACCGGTCGGGTAGACGCCGGCATCGCTATGCGGGTCGAAGTAGACGCCACCTATTCCGCCAAAGATAAACGGATTGAAGTTGCCATGAGGG
Organism: Bacteroidota bacterium; assembly: GCA_041478155.1. Classification (GTDB taxonomy): domain Bacteria; phylum Bacteroidota; class Ignavibacteria; order UBA10030; family UBA10030; genus JBGOVN01. The sequence goes on from JBGOVN010000223.1 coordinate 3,517, forward strand.
AGCAGGTCGTAGCTGACGTAGAGATTGCCGGAGTACATGTTCGTCGTGTAGGGCTTGGCGG
>JBGOVN010000045.1:0-7288 GCA_041478155.1 Bacteroidota bacterium
ATTGGCGGCTTTGTTCTTGTGAATCACTCCTTTTGCAGCAAGTTCGTCGAAAAATTTCGTTGCAACTCTGAGCGCTGCGGCTCCATCCGCCTTCGCCTTGGAGGTTCGCACCCTCTTTATGAGAGACTTCATCCGAGTGAGGTTCGCTTTGTTTCGAACGGCCCGTCGTGCGGTTGACCGCATCCGCTTTACAGCTGATTTATGTTGTGGCATTCAGTGCTCCTTGTTTATACGCTCTTCATGACCGTCGTATATCTCAAGATACCGATGAATTTTGGCATTTACAACGAGTATCTGATTGGCCGTGGCGGGAATTGAACCTGCCGTGACTTCCTCGCCGCGAGTGCGGGAGACTTTTATCGCCGTCCCGAACGAAGCCGTCCGGTACGGGGCGAGTTTGCATTTTGCAATGCGTCGACAAACGACCGGATGATCGCGGCGGTTATTCCCCAAATCTCGTGTGTTCCGTGGTAATAGAAATATGCCTCACGTACAATTCCATTCCGTTCAATTTTTTTCCTGGTCTCGTTACGCTTATCCGTAAAAAGCGAGAATGGCACGTCGAAGATTTCCGAAACCTCGGTGCTGTTAGGCTTGAGCTTTGGGACTAACGGAATGAATCCAACGACGGGCGTGATAAGAAAACCTGTGTGCGTGGGAAGGTCGTCGAATATTCCAAGAACCTGGATATGGTCGGGTGTGAGTCCAATCTCCTCGCGCGTTTCACGCAGGGCCGTCTCTACAATTGACCCGTCATCTTCATCACGCGCTCCGCCGGGAAATGATATCTGGCCCTTGTGATGCTCCACTCCTTCCGTTCGTTTTGTGAGGAGGATTCGAAGTTCGCCTTCACGTTCGAGGAATGGAATCAAGACTCCCGCCGGCACGAGCGAAGCATCGGCGAGTGCATAACGATCGTGCGACGACAGGAACGTTCGTATTTGTCCGACAGTAACATTCATTCGAATAGTAATAAAGGTTTTACTTCTTCATCGCGAGTGTCAATCCATCGGCGACGGGGAGCATGCTCACCTCGACTCGCCGGTCGTTCCGAAGTTTCGTATTAAGAGCGCGTATCGCTTTTGTATCTCGGTCCTGCGCTGCTGGCCTATACACTCTTCCGCTCCATAAGACATTGTCGATCGCGATGAGCCCGCCGCGACGAACCAGCTTGAGGCATCGTTCATAGTAACCGTCTAGGCCCGCCTTATCCGCATCGATAAAGGCAAAGTCGAACTTTCCCCTCTCTCCCTTTTCCAATAATCTGTCGAGCGTCTGAATTGCGGGCCCGAGCCGAAGCTTGATCTTATGTTCAACTCCTCCCCTCTTCCAATACTTCCGCGCTATTGCGGTCCAGTCCTCGTTCAGGTCACAGGCAGTGATTTTGCCCCTGGACGGCAGGGCCAGTGCGACAGCGAGTGAACTGTATCCTGTGAAGACGCCGACCTCTAGAGTTCTACGAGCGTTCATCAAATGAACTAGCAGTGCGAGGAACTGCCCTTGCTCGGGACTGATCTGCATTTGGCCATTCGGCATGCGGGCAGTTTCCTCGCGAAGCCGGCGCAGCACCGGATGCTCCCGAAGCGAGTGTTGTACGATATATGTGTAAACTGCCTCGGAAAGGAAAAACGATTTCTTGCGCATTCCTGTGTGCTGGTCGTGGTCAGATCAACGAAAGCGCCTGGTTAAAATCGCCAACCAGATCTTCAATCCCCTCGACTCCAACAGAGATTCGAATCATCCCCGGCGTTACCCCATGTCTTTTCAGCTCGTCATCAGACATGAAGACGTGCGATGAATAGACGGGAATACTGACGAGCGTTTCGACCCCGCCGAGCGACATGGCGTTCACAGCGATTTTGAGGTTATCGCAGACCCTGGCGGCAGCCTCGACAGCTGACATCTTCCTCGAGGGCTTTACTTCGATCGTCACCATACCGCCGAATCCGGACATTTGTCTTTTAGCAAGCTGGTGCTTTGGGAAGGAAGAGAGGCCCGGATACAAGACGCGATGTACCCTTTTGTGCTGTTCGAGAGCCCGTGCAAGTACAGCCGCATTCGCCGTCTGGTGACGGACGCGCAACTCAAACGTCTTTAGACTCCGGGATAGTAAATACGCCGCAAACGGGTCGGCGCATCCGCCGTAGTATTTTGCCAGCGTCTTCACCTTCTTGATATAGTCGCCGGGTCCTACAACGACTCCCGCCATGATATCGCTGTGCCCTCCCAAGTACTTCGTCGCGCTTTCGACAACGACATCCACACCAAACTTGAACGGATCCTGATTGATGATCGATGCAAACGTGTTGTCGATCATGATGATGATCTTCTTGCCTGTCTTCTTTTCCGCTCTCCGTGTTTGCTTGACAACTTCTGCGATGTCGACAATGTCGAGAGTGGGGTTCGTCGGAGTTTCAAAATAGACCACACTCGTTTTGCGAGTAACGAGGGATGGAATCCTTCCAAGATTGTCCGCCTCAACGTACCGCACCTCGATTGCATTCTTGGGGAGCTCGTCGCGGAACCAACGGTACGTTCCGCCGTAGAGTGCCGGCGTGCTGATTATTTCATCTCCGGCTTTTGTGATAGCAAGAACAGCCGTTGTAATCGCCGCCATACCCGACGAAAAAAGTGCCGCGGCCTCGGCTCGTTCCATCAAGGCGATTTTTTCTTCGACGTCATGGACGGTCGGATTGTGGTAGCGGGTATAGACGTACACCGACGGATCGCCTTTGGCGTAACGGATAGCGTCTTCGGAGCTCTCAAACCGGTAGGTCGACGTCTGGTAGATCGGCGTCGAGACCGGCCCCTTAAACGCAAAAGTCTTGTTCCCGTGAATCGCCCGCGTTGCAATGGAGAGTATTCCGTTCGAAGTTTTTTTTGAACTCATCTTCTCACCGTTTTTGGAGGTTCGTTTCAAAGAGCTTCAAAATCCTTCTATACTCGTCTGTCCAGCTTGTCGGCTCGACGAAGCCGTGGTCTTCAACCGGGTAGACCGCAAATTCCCAATTCTCTTTCTTGAGTTCGATGAGTCGTTGGACAAGACGGACGTCATCCTGGAAGTGGACGTTCACGTCAACCATTCCATGACAAAGCAACAAAGCGCCTCTGAGCCCTTCTGCGAAATAAATCGGGGAACTCTGGCGGTAGGCGATCGAGTCCTCCTGCGGCACGTTGAGGATGTTCGAGGCGTAGCCGTGGTTGTAATGCGCCCAATCAGTTACAGACCTGAGCGCGGCTCCTGCTGCGAAGACATCCGGCTGCGTGAACATTGCCATAAGCGTTATGAATCCGCCATACGAACCGCCGTACAATCCGATTCGCTTCGGGTCGACTTCCTGCTGCTGAACGAGCCAGCCGGCTCCGTCAACCTGGTCATCGAGGTCTTTCCCTCCCATGTGGCGATAGATGGCCGTCCGCCAATCTCGACCGAGACCTGCGCTTGCCCGGTAGTCGACGTCGAGCACCGTGTATCCTTTATCCGCGAGCAGATTGTTGAACATGTATTCTCGGAAGTATGAGCTCCACCACTTGTGCGCGTTCTGCAAGTATCCGGCGCCGTGCACAAAAATGACCGCCGCGCCATTTGGCCGCTCAGGCTTGTACAATCTTGCCGGGACATCGGCGCCATCCCGCGCCTTAAATGTGAGTATCTCCGGTGCGCGCCACTCGTACGATTTGAATTCGCTCGAAGGAGAATCGGTGAGACGCGTCGGCTTCGATTCTGGCTTGTTCTTCACGACGTAAAGGTCGGGAGGCTTGTTGCTGTAGGAGTACAGAAAGGCAATTCGATTTTCGTCGGGGGAAAGGATAGCATCGTTTCTTCCTTCCATGGATGTTGTCCGGGTTCTGGCGCCCCCCTCCATCGGCATCGAATAGAAATGAACTTCACCATAGTGGGTCTCGTTCGAACTAAAGAACCAACCTTTCTTGTCCTTCGATATTTGAGGGCTGTAGATTTCGAACTTCCCTTTCGTCAGCTGAGTCTTATTCTTTCCCTCAATCGAGACCGTATATAGGTGTGAGTAACCGTCTTCCTCCGATTGGAAGAATATTCGTTTCGAATCCGGCAACCAGCCAACGCTCGGATTGACGCCAAACGGATGAATTCCGGGTCCGCCGACCCAGGCATCGTCGTGCTGATGCTCGAGGAGCGTCGTGAATTTCGCTTTCTCAGCGTCGAGCAGGACGATCCATCGATCCTTGTTGTCCTGTGAGTACGCCTGGACGAACGCGTGAGTGCCGTCTTCCGACCAATGCGGACCGTTCCAGACAACCGGCCGCGGCTTCGTCTTGCTGGTGTCCCCCGCGGCTTTCTTCTGCATGACGCCTGGAATATCATCAGGTTTTACCTGCTGGGCGGAATCGAGCGCGATATTGTAAACATAAAAATCGTAAGTCGACTGGGGCTCACCGACTTTGGTGCGTCCCGTGATGTCTTCGGTAAACCCGCTCTCCGTAACATAGTTCGGAACGACGGTACGTTTCGCTTCGGTCGAGGTCTGTGTGAGAATGAAGGAAATAAACTTCTCGTCGGGTGAGAGAACGAAGCCTGAAACAGATTTCGTGCCGAGAGAATACACCTTGGGCTTTTTCAGCTCCATCCCCTCCTGAAATTTCTTCTGGTCTTCCCGTTCCCCTTTTCGCTTCCGTAAGACCTCGAACAGTTCCATATCCTCCTTCTCAAGGTACTTTTGAAGTTCAGTTTTTGCGGCATCTTTCGGAGTCTGTCCGACCCTGAAGTTTGTCAGCTGTGTTTCTGTTCCGCTCGTCAAGTCTCGGGCGAAGAGATTTCCTTCCCGTTCGAACACAATTTTCCGCTCGTCAAACGTGAAGCGTGGGCTCGATTCAATGGTCGAGGTACTTGTAAGTTGTGTTTCTTTGTTTGTGCCGACGTCGAGCAGGAATATGTCTCCCTCTCTCGAGTAGACCTTTCTTTTCCAGTTTTTCGTGTACGAACCGAAACGGGACGGCAATTTCCTCCGTTCCACCATTGCAACGCGCTTTGGCACTCCGCCTTCGGCATCGACGACATAGAGTGAGTCACCTTTATCTTCCCCGCTCCGCCAGGTAAAATAGATTCTCTCTCCGTCTTCCGACCAATACGGGGCTCCGGGCGAAATACCCATCCAGGCCGGGTCTCGCATGATGGTCTCGACTGTGAGCCAGCCGCGGGGTGGATTTTGCTTCGTTTGCGATGATGCGACGGAGAAGAGGATTGAGAGGAGTAAAGTGAAAAGACGGACGGTGTGTCGGCGGTCTCGAATCATACACGTCCTCGGATTGGTTGTAGAAGGGTGAACAAGAAGATTGGATCAAAGTAAATAATTTGAAGTTGGGATTCAACGAACTGGTCAACGCTTCCGTCGGCTTTTTATTCATTGCAAGAACGCGTACTTTGCGAGCACATCCCTTCGCCCTGCATGAATAGAATCCTGCATTCTCTCGGCCTCGAACGAAACATCCTTGTGATGTTTGCCGGCGTCCTGCTCGTCGGCATCGGAGAGGAACTGTGGGCACGGTTCATTCCGAAATATATAGAGTATCTTGGCGCCGGCATCTGGGTCGTGGCCTTGTATGGGACGCAAAAAGATTTACTCGACGCTGTGTATCAGTATCCCGGGGGCTGGCTAGCCGACCATCTTGGCCGCCGTCTCTCGCTCCTTCTCTTTATTGTACTCGCCATTGGAGGATACGCTCTCTACCTTATCGCCCCGTCATGGCAATGGCTGATTGTAGGAACATTTCTCACGGCCGCGTGGGGAAGTCTGACCCAGCCCGCGCTCTTCTCTATCGTTGGAGACAATCTCCCGCCCGCAAGACGTTCAGTCGGATTCGGCCTCTTCTCCATTCTCAAGAGAATACCCGTCGTCATCGCACCGGTGATCGGCGGGTGGATGGTTCTTACCCTTGGATTGCCCACGGGGATGAGAATCGGCTTTGCCGCCTCAATTCTTCTCGCGGCGGTATCGTTCCTCATCATCCGTCGATACGAATCGGGCGCGACGCAATCAGCTCCTCCGGGAACTTCCATCCTCACCGTATGGAGATCAATGGACGGACGACTGAAGCGTTTACTCGTGGCCGATTGCCTTGCGAGGTGGGCGGAAGGGATTCCAAATGTTTTTATCGTACTGTATGTCGTTGACATCCTTCGATTTAATCCGCTGGAGTTTGGCTCATTCGCGAGCGCTGAAATGCTGACTGCCATCGCGGTCTATATCCCGCTTGCACGCATGGCAGACCGTATGAATCGCAAGCCGTTCGTTGTTGCTACGTTTGCATTCTTCGCGCTATTTCCTCTCGCTCTTGTCTTCTCCACGACGAAACTTCTTGTGTTCGTCGCCTTCATCATCGCGGGATTGCGGGAACTGGGCGAGCCGGCAAGAAAGGCTCTCATCGTCGACCTCATTGAAGAAACAATGCGAGGCCGGACGATTGGCCTCTACTACCTGATTCGCGGATTGATTGTGTTCCCGGCTTCTATTGCCGGCGGGTTACTTTGGACAATCAGTCCGAATTTGCCGTTCTACGCCGCCTTCTTCATCGGTGTGCTTGCCGTTCTCGTCATTGCATTCTGGAATTCTGAACCATCCAACATCGTTGAGGTGCAACAATGAAATGGATTACTCGTGAACGCGTCAAGGTTGACCGTGTCGCCTGCCCATGGCTCATAAGGAAATTCGTGGATCCGTCTGCCGAGTTTCTCTTCGTTCCGGCTGAGCGCGTGCTTGACGTTGCGGCCAAAGAACAAGCCATCCCGTTCGATGTACCTGATGTTGAGCTTGGTCATCATGAAGGACGGTGCAGCTTCGAGGCGATCATACAAAAGTATGGTATTCGTGAGCCGGCATTGAATGTACTCTCTCAGATCGTTCACGGCGCGGATGTGCAGAAGGATCTCTACGGCAGGCCGGAAGCCGCCGGATTGAAAGCGATCGCCGAGGGATTTCGACACTTGGGTCTAAAGGACGATCATGAAATCCTGCTAAAAGAGTTTATTGTTTACGATGCCTTATTCGAATACTGCTGCACATTTTCTGTTAAATAATGAAAGGAAACTACGCTGAAGCAATTGTTGAACGCAGAGAAACGATCCCTCCCTTCGTGGGAATGGCGACGGGGGAGAATGTAGAAGCGACGGGAGACTTCGCCCTTCTTTCTAGTGAAGTCCACGCCGTGATGAAAGCGTTAACGGATCATGGCATTGCAGGAACGGCACTTCACAATCAGACGCTCAACGAAACTTTACGCCGCATCACAATTGATTTTCATGCATTTTTGGGGA
>JBGOVN010000229.1:0-3515 GCA_041478155.1 Bacteroidota bacterium
AATTTGCGTTCGAGCTCCTGTCGCAGCAGTGCCATCTCAATCGTTGTGTGGAGTTCCCGCTCTTCAAACGGTTTCACGATGTAGCCAAACGGACTGGTAATGCTCGCTCTCTTGAGCGTGTCATGGTCGGCATACGCCGTAAGATAAATGACAGCGATTCCATGCCGCTGCACAATCTGCTCCGCCGCTTGGATCCCGTCGAGTTCACCCTGAAGCTTGACGTCCATGAGGACAAGGTCCGGAAGGAGGAGTCCCGTTTTCGAGACGGCATCCTCTCCCGACGATGCGGTGCCGACCACGTTATAGCCAAGGTCGACGAGCCGCTTCTGCAAATCCTTCGCGACTATACTTTCGTCCTCAACGACGAGGATTCGGGCGATTGCCATGGAGTGAGGTTCTGTTCGATCGTGACGGTTCTTTAAAGCTAAGAGCAATCGTCGTGCCTGCTCCCTTGTGGATGTCTACGAGGACGCCCCCGAGCTGACCAGCGAGGCTCTTCACTAACTGCAGCCCGAGCGGGCCCCCTTGCTCTTCCTTGAAATCATACTTCATTCCGATGCCATCGTCGGATACGCTGAGACGGAGTTCACTGGGAGCAGAACGCTTAAACGAGATTTCGACAGAGCCGGCGCGGCCATTCGGAAAGGCGTGCTTGAGAGCATTCGAAAACAGTTCTCCGGCTATCAACCCGCAGGGGATCGCCTCGTCGATATCCAACGGAATTGTATCGACGTCGAGGGTGTATCGGACTGTTCCCACCGTCGGTCGGTACGATTGAAAGAGGGTCGAGACGAGAGAATGGAGATACTCCCCGAAGTCGATGCGGTCAAGATGGTCGGACTGATAAAGTTTTTCGTGCAGGAGGGCCATCGCTTTGACGCGATTTTGGCTTTCGCGAAAAAGTTCGCGATCGTATTCGTTTCTGAGGTATGCGGACTGTAGATTGAGTAAGCTGGAAACGATCTGAAGGTTGTTCTTGACCCGATGGTGAACCTCCTTGAGTAAAACTTCCTTTTCCTTCACCGCCTCCTTCTCCTTGTCCTCCCTCCGTTTTTGTTCGGAAATGTCTCCGAAGGCACCCTCATAGTAGACGGGCCTGTCTTCCGCATCGCGCACGCATCGCGAACTTACCTGTACCCAAATGGGAGATCCGTCGCATCGGGTGATTTGAAGTTCGTGGTTTCTTACAAGGTCGTCACTCTCAAGCACCTGACGCCAGCGGTTCGACTCGCTGCTGTCAACCGGCAAGTCGAAGGCATTCCTTCTCGCGAGCGATTGACGGTCGGGAAAACCAAGCAATTCTACCATCGCCTCGTTGCAGTCAAGGATTTCACCCTGCGGCGTCATTCGATACAAACCCACGGGAGCCTGGTCGAAGGATCTCGTAGTGTGCGATAAATTTGGAACTTTGAGCATAAGGGTCAGTCAGAACGTCGTTGAAATGGAATATACCTACGCCTGCCGGCAAAAACAAATTCCGATTCGACACTTTTCCATCCTGCCGACTCTTCTTGTAATAGCACAACATTCTCGCTATATTTTCCTCGTATGCTTATTCTCTGGCGTCACATCCTGCGTGTTCACATCGGTCCGTTCATCTCTTCATTTCTACTTCTGATGCTCGTGTTTCTCCTGCAGTACCTCATGAAATCCCTCGACCAGCTCGTCGGCAAAGGACTGAGCGCGGGAGTGATCTCGGAGTTGATCGTCGTCAGTCTTGCATGGATGGTCGTGCTGGCCGTTCCCATGGCAGTCCTCATCGCGACGTTGATGGCGTTCGGAGGTCTCGCGTCGAGCAATCAGATTACTGCCATGCGCGCGAGCGGAATGAGTCTGTACGGCATGATCACCCCTGTGCTGCTGGCTTCGACCGTTGTTTGTTTCTTGCTCGTCAAGTTCGACAATAACGTGCTTCCAGATGCAAATCACAAAGTCAAGGTTCTCACGATTGACATCTCGCGAAAGAAACCGACCTTAACGCTCGTACCCGGTCTGTTCGAACAACTTGTTCAGGGAAGGACGATCCTCGTTCGAAAGACGTTCGAGCATTCGAACGACCTCGAGGGAGTCACGATATTCGACTCTTCCAACCCTTTGTTCAATACCACAGTCACTGCCCAGCATGGGACGATTTCGTTCTCTCCCGATTATCGAAAACTCATTATGGATTTGAACGATGGAGAGATTCACGAGCTCAGCGTACGCGACAATCGACAGTACAGACAAATCCGATTCGTGCGCCATCGTATAGCAATGGATGCGGAAGGTTTTAGTTTCCAGCGGTCGCAGGAAAGCGCATTCTCACGGGGCGACAGGGAGATGAGCGCCAATACAATGCGGGCGATCGTCGATAGTCTTCGAGCTTTACAGCAGAAGGCACGCGTTCGCATCCAGACCCTTACCGAACAACACCTCGACGGAATTGTTTCGCCCCAAAAACAGTTCCCGGGACAACAACAAGCCGGAGATGTGAGCGCGTCCGTCCTGAATGCTTCGGCTATGCTCAGTACCACGTTGCAGAACGAGTTTCTCCAGATTCATATTCTTGACTTCGAAGCGAAGAAATACCTCGTCGAAATCCATAAGAAATATGCTATTCCGGTCGCTTGCATCGTCTTCGTACTCGTCGGGGCTCCGCTAGGGATCATGGCGCGCCGGGGAACGTTCGGGGTCAGTGCGAGCCTCAGCCTTGGGTTTTTTCTTCTTTACTGGTCCTGTCTCATCGGAGGCGAAAAGCTCGCGGACCGTGCGATAATTCAGCCGTGGGTTGGCATGTGGACTGCAAACATTGTGATAGGACTGCTCGGAGGATATCTCACGTTTCGTACGGCACGTGAGAATCTCACCATCGACTGGTCGGGATTCTTACGCTTCATTCCGCGCTCGTGGCGGTCTCCTCAGCAACCTCCCGACGTCGAATGACGATCCTCGACCGGTATATTACGAAGCAGCTTCTCGTCTCGGCGTTATTCGGTTTGCTGGCATTTTTGTTGATTTTCCTCGTCATCGACATGATGGAAAAACTCGATGATTTCATCGACGCCCACTCGCCGACGAAGACCATTGTCGAGTACTACATTGCCTTCTCCCCCGAAATTATCAAGCTGATGACGCCTGTCGCAATGCTCCTTGCCGCGCTCTTCGTGACCGGAAGGCTCTCAAGTCAGAATGAATTGCCGGCAATGAAGTCGAGCGGCGTCAGCCTCTACCGCATCCTCCTCCCGTTTCTCGTTGTGGCACTTCTGGTAAGTTGCGCTTCGTTCTATCTCAACGGCTGGGTCGTACCCTATGCGAATCAGAAGAAGTACTACATCGAGCGAACCCTCCTCCGGCGGTCGTTCGACCCGACAAACCGTTTCAATATTTTCTTTCAGGATGGTCGTGCCAAGATAGTATCGATCAGCTACTACGACACACAATCGAAGATCGCGAGCCGCGTCAGCATTCAGGATTTCGCCGATACCAACCTCACCGTCCTGACTCGGCGATTTGACGCCGGGCAGATGCAATGGCAG
>JBGOVN010000062.1:0-6292 GCA_041478155.1 Bacteroidota bacterium
AACTCCAACACGGCGCCGGCGTCGTCACTACCCGCGCCGATGTTCATTATGTTGTTACCGAATACGGAATCGCCGCACTTCATGGCAAGAATCTTGGCCAACGTGCGGAAGCACTCATGGCGATCGCCCATCCGAGCTTTCAGTCAGAACTGGAGAATCGCGTGAGGAAGTGCTCGCATCAAACCTTACACGCCTCGGCTTCAAACTAACGGTCTTCGAAGAAGGAGAAAACTTCGATGGATACCATGAATTCATACTGGGAAACACTGCAGGAGAAAATCTGCCGAAAGTGCATCGACGGAAACCACAAAGGGGATTGTCTGTTACCCGTGGGTGAAACCTGCGCTCTGAAATCACTGTTACCGGAAATCGTTTTCACCGTCGCTAACGTCAAGAGCACTGCATATGAAGGATACGTCCACGCGCTTCGACGAAACGTCTGCGTTCTGTGTGACTGGCAGGACGGACACGGGATGTGCCGGAAGCGTGATACGTTGGAATGCGCGTTGGATCGGTACTACCCGCTCGTGGTCGAAATCGTCGAAGACGTGCGAACGAGACTCGAAAAACAACAGCCGCAACCATCGTCGACCTGACGCTTGCAAACACACATGCATGAAATCGTTGAAAAAAAGGTGCTCGCAGATGTGCTGACGAAGTATGTCGTCCGGGCACCGTACGTCGCCAAAAAATGCAAGGCGGGGAATTTCGTCATCATTCGCCTGAACGAGTGCGGAGAACGAATCCCGCTGACTATCGTCGACGCGGACGCTGACAATGGAACTATCACACTCATCGTTCAAGCCGTGGGGAAGACGACACGCCTCCTCAGCAAAAAACTGGAAGGGGATTTCATCCTCGATGTGGCCGGACCGCTCGGCCGTCCGACGCCGATCGCGAAGGTCGGGACTGTCGTCTGCGTAGGAGGAGGTGTCGGAACGGCAGAGGTATTTCCCATCGCCAAGGCATTGAAGAAGGCGGGGAACAACGTCGTGACGATTATTGGAGCACGGACGCGCGGACTCGTCATACTGGAGAATGAGCTCAGGGAGATCTCCGACAAGCTCTTCATTGTGACAGATGACGGTTCATACGGATCCAAGGGGTTCGTGACGGACGCCCTCGGGCAGTACTTCGCGGACGATGGTCACGCTGCAGAAGTGTTTGCCATCGGCCCTCTTGCAATGATGAAGGCAGTATCGATGTTGACCCTGCCGTTGAAGGTCAAGACGTACGTGAGCCTGAACGCACTTATGGTCGACGGTACGGGTATGTGCGGCGGCTGCCGGGTGACGGTCGGCGGGAAAATGCAGTTCGCGTGCATTGACGGTCCGGAGTTTAACGGACATGAGGTCGACTTTGACGAACTCATGTTCAGAACACAGAGTTACTCAGACATGGAACGAAGCGCGGACGAACAACTCCTTGCGCAAAACCATTCGCTGGTCCGGGAGTCACACCGATGACGTACATCAATCCCACGAAGCCGTCCCAGCGCATGAAGATTCCGCGTCAGGGATCCATCGAACAAGACCCCGGTGTTCGGTCGCAGAATTTTCAAGAAGTCTCATCGGGCTTCGACGAAGAACGAGCTTTCATTGAGGCATCACGATGTCTTGAATGTCACGACCCGGTCTGCAGCCAGGGCTGCCCGGTGAACATCGATATACTGTCATTCATCCAAAAGATCTATCTGCGTGACTATGCCGGTGCGGTCGCGAAGATCCGCGAGGCTAATTCCTTACCCGCCATCTGCGGCCGCGTTTGTCCCCAGGAATCTCAGTGTGAAGCCGTCTGCACCCTGGGAAAAAAGCACGACCCCGTTGCGATCGGTAAACTCGAACGGTTCGTCGCCGACTATGAAAGAAAAAACAATATCGTCGCTCCTGCTGGAATTGCAGGAGGCCATGAAGAACGAATAGCGATTGTCGGCTCAGGCCCGGCAGGGCTCACCTGTGCCGCGGAATTGGCCAAACTCGGATACGGAGTCACGGTCTTCGAGGCGCTTCATGCCGCGGGCGGAGTCTTGCAGTACGGTATTCCGGAGTTCAGGTTGCCGAGAGAGATTCTTAATAAGGAGTTAGACCGTGTAAGATCCATGGGAGTGAACTTCGAAACAAACTTTCTCGTCGGCCGTACGGCGACGATTGATGAGCTGTTTGACGAATGGAAGTTTAGTGCAGTCTTTTTGGCGAGCGGTGCCGGAACGCCTCACTTTATGGGAATACCCGGGGAGAGTCTCATCGGTGTCTACTCAGCAAATGAGTTTCTTACTCGAATCAACCTCATGAACGCGCACAGATTTCCGGCGTTCGATACGCCCGTCAGAGTCGGAGCCAGCGTTGCCGTGATCGGGGGTGGCAATACTGCGATGGATGCGGTTCGAACGGCGAAGAGGCTCGGGGCAGTGCACGCGATTCTTGTCTACAGGCGCTCACGGGAGGAAATGCCTGCGCGGCTCGAAGAGATTCACCATGCGGAGGAAGAGGGAATTGAAATCATGTTCCTGACCTCTCCAACGCGCATTATCGGAACCGAAGACCATAAAGTGTGGGGACTCGAATGCCAGGGAATGCAGCTCGGCCCGCCGGATGAATCGGGGAGAAGAAAACCTCTTCCAATTGAAGGATCCTCGTTTGTCTTGCGCGTCCAGACAGTCATCGAAGCGATTGGTCAGTCGCCAAACCCGATCCTCCAGGCGACAACAGCAGGACTCGTCGCGCGAAAGAACGGAACGGTGGAGGTGGATGGAGTTCAACAAACGAGCCGGCAGGGGGTCTTCGCAGGAGGTGATCTGTCGCGCGGTGGAGCGACGGTCATACTCGCGATGCGTGATGGAAAGATCGCCGCGTCCGCTATCGTTCAATACCTCAATTCTCGTCGGAATGGTCGGGAGTCGGCGATTCCCCCTACAGGAACCACTGAAACACCTGCTCAAGAAATTGAGAGAGTCGAAAGTTTGTGAGCAATCAGAAATTGAGAGGTTGAGGGATGCCAAGATCGGCCAAGATGTTGATTCAATGCTCTACAGGAAGGAGACCACGATGACAACGACACAGAGGATGACCAATGCTACGTTCGCACTGGCGAAGGAGATTCACGTGGCACTGGAGAGACTTGACGAGATCAAGCATCAGGTGGGCTACCTCGATCCGGAACGTCACACTGAGGGAAGAGTACTCGGGATCAAGGAAAGGATCGCCGATCTTCACACGCGACTTGAGGGAATGAAGGAGTTCATCGAATCGTGTCAACGAGAGGCGAGCAAGACTGCGACTCTCGAGGAGCCTGACGTCTGGATGTAAACGGGGCTGAGGAACGATCGTGTTGCAGGGAAAACACTCTTCACGATAGGCCTTGCTGCGCTCCTCCAAATCTTTTCCCCCATCATCCCATCATCCCATCATCCCATCTTCCATCTCGTATCCCGCCTTCTCCTTCGCCGAGGGATAAATCCCCAGCCCGCTACTCGGTCTGGCGGGCACGTCTGGTTTCAACGAAACCCGAAGGGGTTTAGCCTTTAGCTCCAGCTTTCTGCCTACTGCTTACTGCCTTCTATTTCCTATCTCCTTTTCTCTCTTTCCTACCTCCTATCTCTACCTTTCCCTCCTCCCAATCCTGCAAAAACGAAATTCGTTTTCCGAGATCTGAGAAGAGCAATAAGCCTCCTTGCTCATTTGCCTGCTTTTTCTTCGTCTTTTCCTCTCATCCTCCTCTTGGAACGCTAATTGAGGAAGAAAGGGGAGTATTGATCCATCGCTCATGACCTAGAGAGACCAAAATGACAAACAGCAATGCAGTCCTTCAAACCCCGCGCACAGACGATGACCAACGGCTGGCGATCACACTTGACGGCAATGAAGCTGCCGCAACAGTGGCACACAAACTCAACGAAGTGATTGCAATCTACCCAATCACCCCCTCTTCGGGGATGGGAGAATGGGCAGATGAATGGTCTGCTCAGGGACGAAAGAACTTGTGGGGGAACGTACCGACGGTCGTCGAGATGCAAAGCGAGGGAGGGGCAGCGGGAGCGGTTCATGGCGCGTTGCAGGCCGGGGCGCTGTGCACGACATTCACCTCCTCGCAAGGACTGCTTTTGATGATTCCCAATATGTTCAAGATTGCTGGCGAACTGACATCGACCGTCTTTCATGTTGCCGCGCGCACTCTCGCGACACATGCTCTTTCCATCTTCGGAGACCATAGCGACGTTATGGCAGCGCGCTCGACAGGATTCGCCATGCTCTCCTCCGCCTCTGTCCAGGAAGTCATGGATTTTGCGTTGATCGCGCAGGCCGCGAGTCTCAAGGCGCGAATTCCGTTTCTGCACTTTTTCGATGGGTTTAGGACTTCGCACGAGGTCATGAAGATCAACCAGATCGCGGATAATCAGATGCGTGCCCTGATCGACGAAGAGTTGATTCGGGCACATCGCTCGAGAGGCCTCTCGCCGGACCATCCGGTATTGAGAGGCTCCGCTCAAAATCCAGACGTCTTCTTTCAGTCGCGAGAGCGCGTGAATCCATTCTATGAAGCCTGTCCCTCGATCGTCCAGACGACGATGGATGTGTTCGCTTCCGTCGTAGGCAGGGCCTACAACCTTTTTGACTATGCCGGGTCTGAAGATGCCGAGCGCGTTATTGTGATCATGGGCTCAGGAGGCGAGACCGCGCAGGAGACGGTTGAATTCTTGAAAGAGCGCGGTGAGCGAGTCGGAGTACTGAAAGTGCGTCTGTATCGTCCATTTGCTGCACGCCAATTTGTCGAATCGCTTCCCCCGACTGTGAAGTCTCTCGCCGTGCTCGATCGTTGCAAGGAACCGGGAGCAACAGGCGAACCTCTGTACCAGGATGTCGTCACGAGCATCGCCGAGTCGTTCTCCGGATCAACCGGGTCGTTCAAGGAGTTTCCAACGATCATCGGCGGACGGTATGGTCTTTCGTCGAAAGAATTTACGCCGGCCATGGTCAAGGCAGTCTTCGATGAACTAAAGAAGGAGAGACCCAAGAATCATTTTACTGTCGGGATCCTCGATGACGTAACGAACACAAGTCTTGAATATGACCGGTCGTTCACAATTGAGCAAAGCGATGTCGTACGGGCGATCTTCTACGGTCTGGGAGCGGATGGGACCGTAGGGGCGAACAAGAATTCCATCAAGATCATCGGTGAGGAAACTGAAAATTACGCCCAGGGGTATTTCGTGTATGATTCGAAAAAATCCGGTTCGACAACAACCTCCTATCTGAGGTTCGGTCCCCGGCCGATTCATTCTTCGTATCTCATTGAGCAAGCTAATTTTATCGCCTGCCATCAATGGTTCTTTCTTGAAAAATTCGATGTTCTGAAGAATATCCTTCCCCACGGTACTTTCCTCCTGAACAGCATGTATGGACCGGATGAGGTGTGGGATAAACTCCCGCGTCCTGTTCAACAACAGCTCATCGAAAAGAAAGTGAAGTTCTATGTCATCGATGGTTACAAGGTTGCGCAGAAAACCGGCATGGGAGGCAGAGTCAATACGATCATGCAGACATGCTTCTTCGCCATTTCCAACGTACTGCCTCGGGCAGCGGCGATCGAAGCGATAAAGACGTCGATCGAAAAGACGTACGGGAAAAAGGGGGAGGAAGTTGTTAAAAAGAACTTCGAAGCTGTCGACCAGACCCTTGCTAACCTTTTTGAAGTGTCGATACCCGACAACGCTACGAGCCTTGTCGAGATGCCTCCGGTGGTGTCGGAACGAGCGCCCGAATTTGTAAGGACTGTCACGGCGAGAATTATCGCGGGCGACGGCGATTTGTTGCCCGTCAGCGCGTTACCCCTCGACGGAACGTTTCCCGTGGGGACGTCACAGTGGGAGAAGCGAAACATCGCCCTCGAAATACCGGTTTGGGATGCCGAACTCTGTATCCAGTGCAATAAGTGCGCACTCGTCTGCCCGCATTCAACGATTCGCGTAAAGGTGTTCGACGCCGGCGAGCTTCTCTCTGCACCGAAGACGTTTAAATCTATAGACTATCGCGGCAACGAATTCAAGGGAATGAAATATTCGGTCCAGGTCGGACCGGAAGACTGTACGGGGTGCACGATCTGCGTAGAGGTTTGCCCCGTGGTGAGCAAAACAGACCCCAACCACAAAGCCTTGAATATGAGCCCTCAGGCTCCGTTGCGAAATCCGGAGCGAGACAATTATGAGTTCTTCCTCGCGCTTTCCGAGGCAGATCGACGACTCGTAAAGACTGAGACGGTCAAAGGTTCACAGTTCCTGCAACCGCTCTTCGAATAC
>JBGOVN010000230.1:0-3500 GCA_041478155.1 Bacteroidota bacterium
CTCGAATAGTCGAGGTTCAGCTTCTGTTCCTGTGCTTCGGTGGAAATGCCAAGAATCTTGTTGAGGATCACTGTGTGGAGAAGCGTCACGTCGAGTTCCTTGACTTCACGGGGCAGCGGGTCTTTGATAAGCTCATCGACATTAACTGTCGGTTTCAATGTCAGCAGGTAAAACAGGGGGTCGTTGTGGAGAACGACGCCGAACGAGCGCGTGTGACTTGCCTGCAGGCCGGCGTTGAGACCCTCCTTCTCCTTGAATTCATGGACGATGAACAGATCCGCGATGCGTTTGAAGAAATCGTTCGCATTAAATGCTTTCAGTGAATGGACGATCCGGTGCGTCGGCTCAATGACCAAACCGTCATCCTCGATGTTGGTAAAAAACATCATTACGTAGTTGTACAATTCTGTACCATTGTGGTGAGAATTTTGAGATCGCATCATCTCCCGATATGCAAGGGCAGTCTCATAGCGATGGTGGCCGTCGGCGATCAGGACCTGTTTATCCGCCAGGAGGCGCTGAATGCCCGAAACATCGGCATCATCTTGCAACTTCCACACCTGGTTTCGGACCTCTTCGAACGTGACGTCGATGGCCGGCGACGACTTGACCGCGTTGTTCAGTATTCCGTCCACCCGCTTCTCCGCATCCCAGAATAGCGAGAACACCTGGCTGAAATTCGCATTCGTTGCTTTGAACAGCTTGAAGCGATCTTCGCGCGGCTTGGCCAGCGTTTTTTCATGGGGAAGGACAACTTTCTTGCTGAACTCTTCGAGCCTGCAGAGGGCAATGAATCCCCTCCTGGTCGCGATGCGCCCGTCACTCGCGGCGAATGTCTGATGGAGAATGTAGATCGCCGGCTTCGTGTCGCGGACCAGGATCCGTTCACGCTGCCATTGCCCGAAAAACGATGCGGCAGATTCGTAACGATCTTCCTCTCTTCCGAGAATCAGCCGAACGATGTTGTACGGACTTCGTTCGTAGAGCCGTCGTTGTAAGTCCGGTGAAATTACGTCGTATGGCGGTGCAACAACGTCGTCGATCGTGACGGCCGCTTGATTATAGAGAATACCGCTAAAAGGAATGATGTGAGGCATGGGGTTAAATTATGGAAGACCGGTTAACAACCAACAATGAGCAAGCGACATCAAAAAGTCGGAAAGCGAGGAAATAAAGGATAGTTTGAACACAAACGCATTAAGTTCTGAGAGATGAGTTTCTCGTAGAGACGTTCCACCGGAACGTCCTTACATTAATGTTATCCCGCCTATGTCGATTCCCGGTGACCTTCATGAGGTCTCAAGTTTCTGGTTAGAAGATGGCTCTTAGCATTTAGCGTTTAGCTATTAGCTCCTGCTTTCCGCATACTGCCTACTCCTTACTGCATTCCTCCCTTTACCTCTACCTTTACCTGCTTCTTCCTCCACTACTCCATTACTCCACTACTCCATCTTCCCTAACTCCTATCTCCTATCTTCTACGTACCCCAGTCTCGTCAGCACCGTTTCCTTCTCCCTCCATTTCTCCCGCACCTTCACGAACAGCTCGAGGAACACTTTACGTTGAATAAATTCTTCGATCGTCTCCCTTGCCGCCTGACCGACCTTCTTTAACGCAGCGCCGTCCTTGCCGATCAGTATCGCCTTCTGAGAGTCACGCTCAACGATGATATCGGCGTTGATATACGCAGCTCCCTTCTCCCTTTCCTTGTATTCCAGGATCTCGACTGCCGTCGAGTACGGGATTTCGTCTTTGAATTGTTCAAAAATCTGTTCGCGAATAAATTCGGCCGCGAAGAAGCGTTCCGGCTGCTCGCTGACGATATCGAGCGGATAGTACGGTTCATGGTCCGGCAGATAGCTAACCATCGTCCTTAACAGGTCGTCAAGATTTTCTTCTTTCAACGCAGAAATGGGGATGACTTCGGTAAATATGCCTTGCTTGATGAAGGAGTCGATGACGGGTAACAAGGTTGGTTTGTAGACCGTGTCTACTTTATTGATAACGAGGAAAAGTGGTTTCGATCGTAGATGCTTTTGGACCATTGCGCTGACAAGCCCGGGAAGGCTTGAGCCCCGATTGATCTCCGTCAATACGAGGATGATGTCTGCATCCTCCAGTGCTGATTCCGCGTGGCGAATCATCTTTTCATGCAGAAGGTAGTGGGGTTTCATAACGCCGGGCGTATCGAGAAGAATGATCTGGGCTTCGTCAGTACTCAGAATACCGAGTACTCGTTGCCGCGTCGACTGCGGTTTTCGCGTGACGATCGAGACCTTCTGATGAAGCAGAGAATTGAGCAGTGTCGACTTGCCGACATTGGGCTCCCCCACAATCGCAACGTACCCCGCTTTGAATTTTTTTGGCGTCGGTTCCATTCGAGAAAAAATTCTACGCTCAACCGTGTTGGTTGTTCAACCTAAATCGCATCCTCGCCCGATTCTTCGGTTCGAATGCGGACGACGTCCTCGATAGGATAGATGAAGATCTTACCATCACCAACCTGTCCCGTCTTTGAAGTCTTAATGAGAGTCGAGACAATTCGTTCTACCATCGAGTCCTTGGCAATAATTTCGATTTTGATTTTCGGTAGAAAGTCGATCTTATACTCCGAACCGCGGTAGAGCTCTGTGTGTCCTTTCTGGCGTCCGTACCCCTTCACCTCTGTGAGCGTCATGCCTTTAATGCCCATTTCCGACAGTGCCTCGCGGACGTCATCCAGTTTAAACGGACGTATGATCGCTTCGATTTTTTTCATTTGAGGTTTGTCCTGCGAATGGTTGGCGATACGGCCATTTACGCGCCGTGGCAGTTCTTATACTTTTTGCCGCTCCCGCACGGGCAGGGGTCATTCCGTCCGACCTTTGCTTCGACGCGTACCGGCTGAATCTTCTGCGGCGGTGGCTGCTGACCTCGCTGTGGTTGCTGGTCGCCCGGGATCGGCTCTCGATTGGCTGCGAATCCTGCCCCCGAGGCAGAATCGTGCGTCAGTGTCATGTTGAGCGGCCGGCGCATGCGCTGCGAGGGAAGTTGCTCGGGCCGCTCCGGGTACAGCTTGAAGACCATTCCCAGGACGTCGTCTGCTATCAGATCCATCAACTCGATGAACATCTTGAACGCTTCGGTCTTGTATTCCACAAGCGGGTCCTTTTGTCCGTATCCCCGCAGGTGTATCCCTTCTTTCAGGTCGTCCATTTCCCGCAGATGGTCGCGCCACTTCGCGTCAATAACCTGCAGCATCGCCATTTTTTCCAGCGTGCCAAGGATTTCCGGACCGATCTGTTCTTCCTTCCGGCGATAGAAATCTTCCGCCGCTTTCACGACTTCTTCGGCAACTCCGTGTTCGCCAAGCGATTGGAATTGCTCGAGGCTGAGCGGCAGGTCAACCAGGAATTTCGCACGCACTTCATTTTTCAGACCTTCGAGGTCTCCTTCAGGATAGTACGCCTCCACTATCCTCGAAACCATTTCCCTGAGCATGTCGAATATGTCGTCGCGCA
>JBGOVN010000227.1:0-3532 GCA_041478155.1 Bacteroidota bacterium
ACGTGGTTATTGCCGGGCTTACCGTTGATTTCGCCTAGTAAAATTATTTTTAAATGCTTGGCAAATTACATGCATTAATTAAGTTATATTGCACTTAGGTTTTTTTTGTATGCTTTAGGGAAAGATTCTGAGATAAGAAGATATTGGTTTCTGGTTTCTGGTTCCGGGTTCGCGACGATCTTCCTCCTACCTTCTCATTAATTTACTTCCAACATTCCATCTTTTATTCCGTTTTTTCTCCTAACTCCTATCTCCTGACTTCTGGCTTCTTTCTCCTCCCTCCTACAACCTAACACCTCTCTCCTTCTTCAATATAGATTAAAATAAAGCAAAAGAGAAGAAAGCCGCGCTTCGACCTCCGCCAATCAGTGAGACGTTAGTAGTTTCTCGTATTCGCCTTTCGTCTTCTTCGCAGCGCCTTTCCACAGAAATTCCTTCATGATACGATCTCGCAGTGTTGCGCTCTTCCTCTTCTCGAGTGACGCCAGGATCCCGCGACGGATGTCATCGACGGAGTATGGGTCGACGTACTGCGCGTCGTTACCGAAGTACTCTTTCGTCCCTCCGTGCGGAGTGATGACGACCTTCGCTCCGGCCAGTCCGGCTTCGAGAGCTGCAATCCCTGGCGTCTCGAAAAGTGAGGGCAGCACGAATGCATCGCACGCTGCGTACGCCGATGCCAGCAATGGAGAATCGTGTGGCAGGCTGTCGATAATGGTGATGCGGGCGTTTTTTCGTGCGAGTTCCAGGCATGCTTTTCCTCTCGCAGTTTCTTCGATCCGTCCGATGATGACCGCCTGGTGGTTGATTCCGTCCAGCGCTTGAATGAGCCGATGGACATTCTTACGCTCGGGTCCGATGTGTCCGACGTTGAGAATGAACCGTTCGATACCGACTTTTTTTCTGAACAAGCCGGCGTCGGCGTTCGAGAATCTCTGTTCTACGCCGTTAGGAATGACCGATATCTTTTCCTGCGGCACACCGAAGCCGTTCGCCAGGAGCGACGCTTCTTCCATCGTATTCGGGAAGACACCCTTTGCCCAATGGCTCATCTCCGCAATGAGTCCGTAGTCGGTCCAGAATCCACGGACGAACGTCCTTATAGCGTGGTCGAACCGAACCACGGAGCGGGCTGCGGCCTGATATCTGCGCGTGTAAAAAATCGGCGTGACGACGGTCGGAACTCCCAGCATCTTGAACATTCGCGCGAGATGGTACGTCCCGATATTAGCGCTAAAAATATGGACGAGATCGAAATCCGCTTTACGGAACTCCTTCCAGCCGTCAAAGAGGGCGACCTTTACGCCGAGTTTCTCAAGCTCCGCTTTCGTCTGGAGTATTTGTGTGCGCGGTCCCCCCTTGAGCATCATCACGGCCTGATATGTCGCGAAGCAGATTTTCATAGGGTGTTCAATTTGCGATTAGTCCTCGTGGAGACGTTCCATCGGAACGTCTTTACGTGGATGTTTCATGGTTTACGGTTCACGGACTCTGTTTAAGGTTTCAGGTTTCAAGTTTCTGGATCCAACCTTCTTCCTACCGTCTCCTGACTTCTTTCCCTATCTCCTACATCCCAGCTCCTCTTTCCATCCATTCTTCCATCATTCCGCTCTCATCTTCCTCCTACATCCTCTTACCTATCACCTATAACCTCTTTCTTCCTCATTTTCTCATCCTAATCTTATTTGACATGTAGTCCACCCCTTTCGTCAACGGGATCCGGTAGTTGAATCGCCGGATACGCAGGTAGTCGGCCGGAAGTGAGTTCGCCGGGAGCCGTCTCTGCCAGTGCAGCGAATCGAGCTCAATCGCATCCCGAAGCGGCGAGAACGACTCTGTCCCATCCTGCCTTGTCAAATGCAGCCAGACCTCGTCGTCCTTCGAACCGCTTTGAACTGCAAGAGTACTCCCTTGCACCTGCATGGCCGGCCGTACGGAATTCCGTCGCTTCCACCACGATGCAAACCCGCCCATCGTTTTCATTTCTATCTTATTGTCCCGGATCATTTTGAACAGCGATTCCAGAACCGGATGATTACCATCCTTCGGATGGTGGTAGAACGCAAGTGGCTCCCGCAAACTCAGTTTCTGTGACACGACAAAACCAAAATAGGACTTCATTTGTTCCTCAAGGTACCCCTGGCGACGCAGACTGCCTACGCAAACCGGATGCACTGGAATCTGCAGCGTCTTCGACCATTCTCCGTGCAGAAGCGGAAATGAGGGAACATTGTCGTGGTCGTACGAGAACTCCGTGGAGTACTCCATTCCGCATTTCTGAACTGCACGACCGAGGTTCTGATTCCAAACTCCATATGGCGCTGCAAATCCCTTCACATCGATCGACGAGCTCTTCAGGAGCTTCAACGCCCGGTTGATGTTCTGTTCATTCCGCTCGTAGTCCTCGTACGTTTGATGTTCGTAACAATGGAGGCCAATTTCCTGTCCCTCCATCTTCTTGAAAAGGGAGAGGAACGACTGTTGGCTCTTGACATCGACGAACCAGGTCATCGGCACGTTGTGATTACGGGCGATTCCGTACAACCCCTCGATCTCGGAAGTGCTCCCGTAGTCCGTATCGACACGGAGGACGCACACCGACGCTGCGTTCCGCGGAAAATACCAACGGTGAACGTACGGCAATCCCCGCCGGTGATGGAGAAGTTCGAGGGAGCGAGAGACGAGCCGGCGAATCGACGACTTCACATAATACGACACACGTTCAAACGGGAGGCGCACTTCGGGCGAATAGAACGACTTCGTCGCAGACCGGCCGTCGAGTATCATCAGAGACGGGTCGAATGGAAGCGCGACGACATGTCCGCTCTCGTGTTCGCCGACGTGAGCGGAGAAGATACCACCGTCCGTTTTCAACTCGTTGGCATTCCAGGCGAGCTTGCATCGTCCGCGGACGTCGATGAGGCCGACATCGGCGAAGAGCGACCCTTCGCCTGGCAGAATGTACTTGACCTGCTCTCGTTCGTACGTGGACCTGCGTATCTGGGCATAGATCTTCGAAGAACAAAGCACGCTGCCGCCTAGCGACAGGTACTGCCTGAGCATTTCAGACTCGCGGTCGTCGACATCATCACCTGCGACGAGAACGCTGTAGTTCTCCGGCGTCAGCCCTTCACTCACACCCGAGAAAGGAACCCCTTCCTGTTCGAGCAAGAGTTGCCAACCACGCGGGTCGCCGAGTATACCAATATTGACGTTCATACGAATCGTTCTGTGAGTGATGACAACTCATCGATAGTCACGGCGCGGCTGACGAGGACAAGAAACCCGTACATGCCGATACCGAGCAGGACGGCAACGGGGAGTCGCACGGGCGGAATCAGGAGAAGGACCGCGGACATGACGAGCGAGGCTGCGATGATCCTACCGACTGATCCGGGCGACTCAACCTTGACAAATTGCTTCAGCCGGCGCTGCATGATAAGCACGGTCGCCCCCTCCGAAAGAACCACCGCAAGAGCACCGCCGACAGGTCCATAAAAATGTATCAAGACAAGAGAAGAAATAAAGTAGA
>JBGOVN010000163.1:0-4224 GCA_041478155.1 Bacteroidota bacterium
CCCCCATCGACAGCCTCGCCGAGCTCGTTTAATTCGTAATCAGCAAGATCCCAGTTCGAATTCCGGGCGGCGTACCAAAGTTTTGCCGTATGCAGCTGCATCGATGTCATGTATTCTCCAAGTCCTGGAACCTGCGCTTTCAACGAATCGATTGACCGCTGGAGGAGATTTAACGAATCCGAAATCTGAACGACCGTTGTTCTCAAACGTTCGTTGTCACTGGAAGCCCGAGCGAGCGTCGATACTCTGAAAAAAAGAAAAATGACGATGATTGATAGAGCTCCAAGGCTCATGCGCGTAAAGAAGTTTGCGTCCGTAGTCATATTGCCCTCCCTTCAGATTCAGAATCTTTGTTCATTGCTCTGCGCTAACCGCTAAATGCTAACAGCTAACCGCTAATCGCTGTTTCTTTCGCCGGTCGGCCTTCTTGCGTGTTCCAGGCTATCCACGAAACCGCTTGCTGCGTACCAAATCTCCACGGGTGCTTCTTGTGAATAAATAATGCTCACATTGTTGGTCCTTTCTTCTCCCTCCACGCTGAATCGCCAAGTCCTTGGCTGCGGAGTCGTTCCGTAACGGCTCTCGAGGTCTTGCTCGAGCTCGTTCACCAAAGCGTCTGCCGTCTCAGGGTCCTGTCGGGGAGTAATGCGAGCGTACCACAAGTATTTGCCTTTCCAGAACGACAATTCCCATTCTTCAACTGCGTGTCCCAGGTAGGAACCCCCGACAAACCAGTAGTCAAGTGTATCTGTGACAAATTGAATTCCGGTTATCTTCAACAATTTCGATTTTGCCGTCGCGGGCGAGTCACCCCATTGTAAGTCCAGGACCCCGTCCAGTGAAGGCGTCGGAGTGGCTTCTTCTTTTTGCTTCGTGCATCCAGGAAGGAGGAGCACGATGCAGAAAACGATCGAAGGTTTCATACCATGAGGGATAAAGGCGAATTCAATGTTGTGTATGTTTCAGGAACTGAAACTAGCGGCCAGGAGTCAGAAGACAAGAGGCAGAAGCTAGAAAAAAAACCCGAAACTTCAAACTCTGGATTTCAAAATAGTCTCTCTTCGGATTCATACTACTCGTCTCGTTCTCCTCCCAGCGCGGGCAATCTTGTTCCCATCCCCGACCGTTTGATCAGAATTTCAAGTCTACGCAATCGAGTTTCCTCCTTCTTTGCACTCATGATCCACCAGGTCGCCACCTTCTGATACCCCAGAGGCTGAGCCCGGAAGAAATCCCACCCTTTTTTTCTTGCTTTCAACTTGTTCTCATAACGTCGCTCGAGCGGGCGAAATCGGTTTTCGTACGAATAGAGCTTTGTCTTTTCTTCGTCCCGCCTCCGAAATGCCGCCAGTCCGGACGAATGCATCCTTCCCATCTTTATCAACCTCTTCAAAAGCTTGATGTTGACGGTACTCCAGATACTCGACGGTTTACGCGGAGAGAAACGAATGGTATAGCGCTGCTGGTCG
This sequence comes from Bacteroidota bacterium, assembly GCA_041478155.1. GTDB lineage: Bacteria > Bacteroidota > Ignavibacteria > UBA10030 > UBA10030 > JBGOVN01. Next base: position 1,470 of record JBGOVN010000163.1, read on the forward strand.
AGGCCCTTCCGAACTCCGTCAATCCAGCCGAAACAGAGAGCCTCATCCAACGCCCCGGAGTATGTAATTCCCTTCACAGCCGAATTCGCTTTATGAAATCCGACCAAGAGTTCATGAGCACGGTCGTGATTCTTCCGAAGCCATGAACGGAACTCTACAGGGGTACTGAAGAACCGCGGTTTCATTCTCGGGGACCGGTGTAGGTCGTCGTCAAATCCTTCTTCACTGACCGATGGCCTGAGTTCCTACATCGAGTCCGGGTTCTTTCTCCGGAAGACGATCTGGGCAAGCTCGCCTATCCCCGCGCCGATCAGCGACAGAATAAAGACTACTGCCATGGTGGCAATGACGGGTTTAATGGCATGGGGGAGAAACCACTTTGGCCAGACGAATATAAGAAGGGCTGCGAAGACGGAGAGGACGAGTCCCACGCCTGCGAGAACCGGTTCCCAAAGCGTATTGCCTTCGGAAACATACGCGGCGATAGCTGCAATCACCAGGATCCCTCCCGTCGTCCAGATGCCGAGAAAGATCGACTCAGCATGGCTGATAGCGCGGGGTCGAATGAAGCCTCCGACGATACAGATCGGCAGTATGTAGAAAAGAATGTAAGATGCGAAACTGATTCCAACCCATTTCCACTGCAATTTGGGAGACTGAGAAGTTGGCTCAGACATTGTCGAACCTCCTTGGTGGGGAAAATGAAATGATGAAGAAATGAACGATGGTCACAGCTGTTTCCGCTGGTAGAAAAGTTGAACGAGGCCGCTCGAGTACGATATTGTGTCCGAAAGGATGAAGGGAATTCTCTCACGGATATTTTGAAAGAGAGGTTTTCCGCCGCCGAGGAGGAGCGGGTGCACGGCCAGCTGAAGTTCGTCAACGAGGTTTGCGTTGATGAACGTTGTCACCAAGCTGGCGCCACCGAAGAGCCAGATGTCTTTTCCAGCCTGATTCCTGATTCTTGACACTTCTTTTGTAACGTCGCCTTTTACAATTTCCGTCCGCTCCCCCGCGTTCGTCATCGTGTTCGAGAACACGTATGTCGTCTTCGTCGGATACGGGTTCTTCTTCTCCATCCCCATTAAGAGTTCGTAGCTCTTCCGGCCCAGGAAAATCGCATCGATTCGTTTCATGAATTCCTTTATACCATAGTCCTGATCCACAAAACACCAATCGAACTCACCTTGAGGGCCTTCGATGAAACCATCGAGGCTTACTGCCAGATTGAGTATGATCTTTCGCAAGAGACTTCCCTTGTCGCACCACGATCAGGGTTCAGTGTAGCGACGGCTAGTTTGTTAACGCGTAACTGTTCAGACTGATTGACCTGAACGACGCAGGCCCGAACGCAGAGGAATCAGAGCGGATCTCGATTCTCACAACGCCGGCCCCCCGTACGAGAAACTCCCGGTAATGATCGGGGAAAACCTGATAAGCGACAGTTGCATAGGTGGAGAACGTTGCCGCCGGCACTTGAATATTGCGACTTATCATCGCCGTCAAAGTTTTTTCAATCACAACATCTCCGCCGAAGAGAGAATTGTACCTCAGTGTATCTGTTAGCGGCGGCCGGGCATACTCAAGCGACACAACCGGTACGGTACCTGCGGGTGACTCCGAACGCTGAAGGCTGAAGACGCTGTCATTCCTGAGCATGAACTCGTTGGCTGCGATCGAAGGATTGAACCTGTTTTCCAGTTTCCACCACAGCCCGGTGGCATCCTTGCGGACGCTGATGACAGTTACGGTGATCGTATCGACAGCGGTTTGAGAAGCGGTCGATAGTGAATCGATGTAGACCCAGCGATTCCAGAGGGCGAATGGAATAATCTGTGAGTCAGACCCGGACTGTTGCGTCTCGTTTACGCAACCTACGAGGGACCCCGCGAGGATGCAAGAGATCAACGTCGCTAACCATTGTTCGCGACCGTAAGTCCGTAGGCGGTACATTGAGACCTTTAGCAACGGCGGATAGGTCCGCTTCAATCGCATCTGAACCTCTTCCTCAACCATTTCCTCTACCTATTCCTACACTTCTACTTTTGCCTGTACCTTTGCCTCTACCTGCTTCTTACGGGCTAAGTATCCGTTGCTCGCCAATCTCTAATTCGACAATTCGGTCGGAAACTCCAGCTTCTGCCGCGGCTGAACGAAGCTGGTCGATCGGTCCTGTCGGATTCGGCGTCGACCCATAATAAAAAGTGCCAAAGTGGATCGGCATCAAATAGGTTGCTCCGACATCCTTGAAAATCGCCAGAGCGCCCAGAGGACTGACATGCACGCGTGACCCGAGTCCGCCCCCCGAACCGGGGGCAATTGGGACAATCGCCAGGTCAATCTTGAAACGGCGTCCGATCTCTTTAAAGAGCTCAGGGTTGTAGCCGGTATCGCCGGCGAAGAAGACAACCGTTCCTTTGTACTCGACGACATAGCCTGTGTAGCCAAGTTCGCCAAGCCAGCTGCTGTCGAAGCCGTACCGGCCGGTAAAGTGTTGAACCGGAACTGCGGTTATCCGTACGCTGTCGCGGTTGATAACGTCCCACGGTTTCATCTCATCGGTTTCGACAAAGCCGAAGTCCGGGGTATAGTCTGCAAGCCCTTCCGGAACGACAAGGGTTCCGTTCTTCGGCAGCACATCGAGACTGCCGTAACTGAAATGGTCGAAGTGCATATGGGAAATCAAAATAAAGTCCACCTTCGGAAGAAGAGCGGGGTCAATGCCGGGTTTGACAAAACGCTTCACCACCATGCC
>JBGOVN010000254.1:0-3232 GCA_041478155.1 Bacteroidota bacterium
CAAGCTTTTCATTCCCCGTGTTCCCTCCCCTTTTTTCCATCATCGCTCCTCTCTTCTCTTTGATGTTTCCCCGTTTTTCCAGATTCTCGCCACGTTTCTGCTTGAGTTCCCCCCTCTTCTCAAGCCGTTCGCCTTTCTTTTCCATCCTTTCCTGTCCCAGGAGAGCGACAGAGGAGATAATAATAATAGAGCAACAAGCAATCACGATTTGTTTCATGCGAATACTCCTTTCTTCTGAATGTGTGACAGAGTCTAACGCGTTAGTTGAACACGGAAAGAAATTCTGGATCCTTCGCGAATGGCTCGAAGAAAATATCGATTTTCATTATGGCAAATTCCCATTTCCCAAGTTCGATTGATTTCTTGAGCCAGTGGAGCATCGACTTCTTGTCGTTCTTCAGGCTATAGACCCGTGCAAACTCGTATGCGAATCTTGGGTGGCGAGGTTCTTCGGACTGGACGTTTCTGAGGTCGCGTTCTGCCGATTCAAATTCGCCGAGGGTCGCTTCGATCAATCCGCGACTTGCCCTCAGATGTGAACTGTCAGGGAATTGGCCGAGGGCCTTCGTGATCGCTTCTCTCCCCGAGAGGAAGGATCCGTGGGCTTTCTCTTTGTCGCCGAGAGAGCGCAGGATCATTCCGCGATAGAGGAAGGCTTCAACTTTGGAGTCGCGGCCGGTCTCCACGAGAGCATGTTTTCTTAAGAGGAGGTTCCCGATGATCCGGGATGCCTCATCGAACCTTCTAAGATGAACGAAATAGGGAAGGCACGTCAGGATGGCGAAAAGGGAGTCCTTTGAATTATCTAACATCACACGAAGATCCCTGTAGCCATCGTCGAATCTGCCGTACCCCAGATGAATCTCCGCCCGAAATCCGTACGTATCGAAGTGATGCGGATCCAGCCTGAGAGCAGTCTCCATGTACTCAAGCGCAACCTTTTCGCGCCCGTTCATTGTGGCAACGATGCCTCTGAGCATCCAGACAAGGAAATGGTCTGGGGCCGCGACTGCGGAGCGCTCAATCATCAACATTAAATTCTCGGGATCGTGCAGGGTCCAATAATCGATCGCGATATTATACGGTTGAAAGAAGTCCATTGGGTCAAGGTCCATCGCCCGGTTGTGGTACTCAAGCGCCTTTTTGACTTCACCGGCGTCACGATAGATGTTGCCAAGGTACGCATACGCCTGGGTGTGGCTCGGGTTCATTTGAACCAGCTCATTCAAAGTCTTGATGGCCTCAGGATACCTGCCTTCTTCTCTCAGGAGCAAGCCTTTCATCAGGAGCGCCTCGGAGAGACCTGGATTGATCGCCAACGCACGTTCGGTGTGGGTCTTGGCCATCTCGAGAAGGGTCGGATTGCGGTCGAGGGCAAAGGAGAACTCGAACCGGAGAGCAAACGCAAGCGCTGAGTGCGCCGAGGCAAAGTCCGGATCGACGGCGAGTGCACGGTTGAGATAATCGACGGCCAAGTCAAGGTCGGCCTTCGTTCTGCGGCGGCTATAGAACAATCCCTTGAGGTATAAGTCGTAGGCTTCGAGGTTGTCCGTCTCCTTGCGCATGATGGCCTGCTGTTGTTCGCTGGTCAATCGAATTTTCAATTCTTTCGCGATCTGCTGGGAGATTTCATCCTGAATGGCAAAGATATCCTCGAGCTGTCTGTCGTACCGTTCGGCCCAAAGGTGGGTGTTGTTGGAAGCGTCAATAAGCTGGGCAGTAATTCGCAGACGGTTGCCTGCCTTTCGGACACTTCCTTCGAGGACGTAGCGAACGTTCAAATCGACGCCGACTTTTTGTATGTCGACGTTTTTTCCTTTGTAGCTGAAGACGCTGTTTCGTGAACTGATACGGAGTGTCGGAATTTTCGCGAGGTCGGTGATGATATCTTCGGTTATGCCGTCGGAGAAGTATTCATTCTCTTTATCTTCGCTCCAGTTTGCAAAGGGCAGGACGGCTATGGAAGGTCCTTCCTTCGCCTTCCTCTCATCAGCTTTCGTCGGCGCAGCAGCAGCCGGGGCGGAAACGGTTGGTGTGAAGATTTGGAAGACTTCGATCGGCTCGGAAATTCCTTTGAGTTCGTGTGTTCCAAGAGTAACGCCTTGAAACGAGATTTTCGATTTTACATGGCTCATCACTTCTCGCGACGTGCAGATTCCGCCGGGGGGCGTGAGACTCTGGAGGCGCGAGGCAATGTTGACGCCGTCTCCGAACACATCGTTTCCCTTGACAACGATGTCGCCCAGATGGATGCTTATGCGAACGAGGATTTGTTCGAACGAGGGTTTTCCTCGATTGTGCTCCGCGAAGCGGTTCTGCGCCTCGATGGCAGCCTCGACTGCGTTCACGGCGCTACTAAAGTCGACGAGGTAGGAGTCTCCAATATTTTTGACCACCGAGCCATGATGATTGCGCACAGCTTCATCCATAATCCCGTTGTGTTCTCTCAGAAGGCTCATGCCGACGTTCTCATCCTCGCTCATCCTTTTTGTAAAATCCTGGATGTCGGTAAACATGATTGCCGATAGTTTTCGTTGTTCGGGCATGCGGAATTTTAAGAGATTCTGATGGTGAGCATTTAAGGTAAGGAATTTTGCACTATATATAGCGATGCGATGTCAACTTCGAGATGATTTGCGGACACGCCTGCTGACGCTTTGCTCCAAACAAACAACCCCTTTAATTTCGAGGGGTTCTGTTTTTTCACGCCGAATATTTCAGAGATCGCGCAGCTCATTTCAACAAAGGGGGATGGTAAGCGATCTGTCGGGTTGGTGTACGAACTAAGTCAACTCTCGCCAAGAACTGTAGTTTGAGTTCATGATAGTCTTTGAGAGTTCTGGAAAAAAACGGTATCTTTGTTGAACTACGTTGCCCGGATGGCGCCCGCCTTCGTTTCACGACGTCGGGCAGGGAACTGGTAGACTTGTCCCGACATAGGCGGGGCAGACGGGCGCGAATCGATCGTGGTGAAGCGAGAGAACCGAGAGATTCCAGGGAGAACACAAGAGTGTGATTATAGTTGAGAGAAGTTGCCCGGATGGCGCCCGCCTGCGTTTCACTTCGGCGGGCAGGGAACTGGTAGACCTGCCTACCAGCTGGCAGGTGCGCCAACAAGAACTGCGTTGGTGCGATTCGGTCGCGGTGAGAACATTGAATTGCAACCTTCCACCAATACAACGAGTGAGAACTGTAAAACCAAATTGCCCGGATGGCGGAACTGGTAGACGCG
>JBGOVN010000104.1:0-5280 GCA_041478155.1 Bacteroidota bacterium
CGTCGCACCAGGATATCCGTGTCGGCTTCGTCAACTGCGCGCACTCTTCAACCCAATGCTCAACGCCGGACTTCATAAAAATCTCTCTGCCCAATGTTGTGACCGAAACGTAAGAACGGCTGTCAAAGACTCCGCGGCGCTTCTGAACGTCCCTCGTACGCTTCGAAACCTGCTTGACTCCACAAAGGCCATAAGGGGGAGTGGTCTCATCGTGCTCGGACCATCACTTCTGCGTCGGCCGGATGAAATTCGCCTATCAGCTTTTCGACTTCAGTGATGCCTTCGAGAACATCTGCCTGTGTCGCCCGAACGATTGCAATATGTCCCATTTTCCGCTTGGGCTCGACCCTCGTTTTCCCGTAAAGATGGAGTTTCGTTCCCGGAATCTTATGCAACGCTTTGACGTCGAGCAGGGCAAGATGCTTGCCGAGAAGGTTGACAATCCCACACGGGCTCAAGAGGTGAGGGGTCCTCATCGGCAGGCCGGACGCAACTCGCACGTGAGCTTCGAATTGTGATAAATCACATCCATCGAGGGAATAATGTCCTGAGTTATGAGGCCTCGGAGCGAGCTCGTTCACGAGGACTGCTCCCTCCCGCGTGACGAACATTTCGATACAGAGGATTCCCACGACCCCAAAACCTTCAATCACGGAGCATGCCAGATCACGCGCTTGCGACTGAATCCGGTCGCTGACGAGCGGCGGTACGAGTGACGTGTGAAGAATATTCTCCCGATGACCATTTTGCGAAACTGGAAAACAAAAAATCTCTCCTTCCGAATCACGGACAGCGATGACCGAGACCTCACACTCCAGGTCCAGATAGGTCTCGACGATGAGTTCCCCGCCCGAGAAAGGGAATTCGAATGTACGAACCTCATGGGGGGACGAAAGTATCGTCTGCCCCTTTCCGTCGTACCCGGCTTCCGAGGTCTTGAGAACGACCGGAAAGGCAAGCCGTTCAATCGCTTTGAGAAGCTCTTCCGGATTGCGAATAACCTCGAAGTTGGCGATGGGAAAGCTTCTCCGTCGAAGTTCTTCTTTTTCCCTCTTGCGAGACTGTGAGATCTGAAGAATTTCGCTTCCGGGACGAACCTGTTTCTGATTCTCAAAGGAGTGTACAATCGCGGCATCGATGTGTTCAAATTCGTACGTGATGAAATCGGCAGCGTGCAAGAACTCCTTGGCGGCGGAACGGTCATTGAAGGGGGATACGATCACGCGATCTGCGAGCCGGGCGGCAGGGCATTCCGGGTCGGGATCCCAGACAACGCTGCGGTAGCCCATACGTTGTGCTTCCCGGACCGTCATCATCCCGAGCTGCCCGCCTCCGACAATTCCAAGGACTGAGGGGGGGAGAAAAACGGGGCTCATACCTTTGACTTAAGAACGTGGTTTTGCATTTCCTCGGCATACGAGCGGAGTTTTTCGGCAAGAGGCGGGAATTGCGTTGCAAGGATCCGCACCGCGAGCAGCGCTGCGTTTGCCGCGCCGTCAATCGCGACTGTAGCGACAGGCACTCCCGTCGGCATCTGGACGATTGAAAGCAGAGAATCGAGGCCGTTGAGAGAACGGGATTTCATCGGAACGCCGATTACGGGAAGAGTTGTCTTCGATGACACCATGCCGGGAAGGTGCGCCGCTCCTCCTGCTCCCGCGATAATCACTTTGACCCCGCGGCGTTCTGCCTGTGCCGCGTACGCGAACATATAGTCGGGGGTTCGATGGGCTGAGACGACTTTGAATTCGAAAGGGATGCGAAACTCCTTCAACACCTCTCTCGCGGGCTCCATAGCCTCCGCGTCCGTGGTGCTCCCCATGATGATGGCGACGAGTGGTTCAGTCCCCTTTTTTCGGGCCTTCAATCTGACCGATTTCGAAAATTGTTGGGCGCGGTATGGCATCGAGTGTGGTTGTTGGAGGTCTTGCGGAATCGCGACGAATTTATTTGTTTTTCGCAAGCATCACGAGGTTGGCGATAAGAGCCGCGGTCGCCCCGGCGCCGAAACCGTTATCGATGTTGACCGTCGTCAGGCCGGGAGAACAGGATTGCAACATTGACATGAGAGCCGCCTCCCCTTTTCCGCCATAGCCGTATCCGTTACTCGACGGAACGCCGATCACAGGAACCGGAACGATGCCTTTGACAACCGACGGCAGCGCTCCTTCCATTCCTGCCACGACGACCACCGCCGATGCTTCCTTCTTCAGAATTTCTTCGATCGGGTGGATGAGCCTGTGAACGCCGGCAACGCCGACGTCATAAAATGTCAGAACTTCGCATCCCATAACCTCAGCGGTCACTTTTGCTTCTTCCGCTACGGGTATGTCAGCGGTCCCTGCAGCCAGAATTGCGATGACCGAACCTGTGGATTTCGGCTCGTAGTTCCGGTTTCGAGCGACGATGGTTCGGCCGGTTTGATTGTAGGAAATCATATAGTCCGCACCGAGTACGTCCTGGACCGATGCGGCACAGTTGACGGATACACGAGTCGCAAGGCCGACGCCGTTCGCGTCGGCAAATCCGCGAAGCGTCGCGGCGACTTGTTCCGGCGTTTTTCCTTCGGCAAAGACGGCTTCTGGAATTCCGGTGCGTTGGGCGCGCTGGAGGTCAAGTCTCGCGAATGCTTCAAGCATCTCAATCTGTCCGTTATGCGCGTGCGCCATGAAGACCTCGACGTTCTTGGATGAATTGCGTTGCAATATACACGTATTTCTCGAAAACAGCATCAAAGAAAATCGCGGCCCCGGTCATCCTTCTGCCGCTTTTCGAAGCCGCTCCATGACTGCCGCTCCAATTCCCCGTTCTTCCACGCTTTCGATGACGATCACATCGAGGCCCTGTTCATCCAGCTCTCGTACCACACTAAAGAATGTTTTCGCAAAGGTTTCGGCGTCGCTGCTCAATCTACGTTCAACAGCTCCATGCGTTTCCACAGGAATGATTGTATGAACGATGATGCCCACCCTCTTCCCAAGACGGGAGTTCTGCAAGAGAAGAGTTTCGAGGTGCGCTGAGTCATTCTGCGCAACCAGCACAACGTTCGCCCTCGGGGCGTAATGGCGATGACGGGTCCCCGGAGAACGACGGAGTCGCGAATTATCGTTCGTTGTTCGAACTTCTCCGATGACGGCCTCAAGACGTTCGGTGGTCAACCCTCCTTGCCTCAAGAGGAGCGGAGGATTGACTGTCACATCGAGTACGGTCGATTCCAGTCCGATTTCAGTCGGGCCTCCGTCGAGGATCATCTCAATAGCTCCGCCAAGGTCGGCCATCACATGTTGGGCAGTCGTAGGGCTCGGACCTCCGGAAAGATTCGCGCTCGGGGCGACGATGCCGCGGCCGAATGCGGCGAGCAGGGACAATGCGACAGGATGATGAGGCATACGGACCGCTACGGTGTCCAGACCTGCAGTAACCTCCCGGGGAACGTTCCTCGAAGCTTCGAACACGAGCGTGAGAGGTCCGGGCCAGAAACTCTCGATCAATTTTTTTCCCAACGGGGAAACATTCATTGCGAAGTTGTCGAGAAGAATCTCGTCGGCAATGTGAACGATAAGCGGATTGTCGGAGGGTCTCCCTTTGACTTCAAAGATTTTTCTGATTGCGTGCGGATTGGCCGCATCCGCGCCGAGGCCGTAGACGGTTTCGGTGGGAAACGCCACGAGCGCTCCCCTCGCGAGGACGGCGGCAGCTTCAGCAACGAGGGAAGGTTCGGGGTTTATCGGATTTACGGAGATGTACTTCGTCTGCATCTGCGCAGTATGTGACAACCATCAGAAGGGAGGATTGTGCTAGAGCCTCTTGAACCGCTCGAACGATTGACGACAAGCGTCGCAATAGTAGAGCTGTTTGCAGAGGGTCGCGCCAAACGAACTCTCGAGATGCGTTTTGACGGAGTGGCAGAATGGACACTCGACTTCTTCCGTCATGAGATTCTCATGTACGATCGGACCCACGGCCGGCGGCGCGATGCCAAACGAACGAAGTTTATTTCTTGCGGCTGTATCGAGCAGATCGGAAGACCACGATTTGGACATATTCTTTCTCACCACAACATTTTTGAACCCAAGAGAAAGAAGTTTCGTGCGGATATTTTCCTGGATAAATTCCAACGCCGGGCATCCGGAAAATGTCGGAGTGATTTCGACCTTCACCCCGTCTCCGTCAACCTCGACCGACCGCACGATACGCATATCGACGACCGAGAGAACAGGGATTTCAGGGTCTGCAACATCCTGGAGCGCGGCCCAGACGTTTTCTTCTGTGAGCGCCGCGATTACCATCGTCCGCCCGGAGAGATTTGATAGACGCTTTGCATGTCCGTGACAATTTGTTCCAGATGACTCGTGTGTTGTTTTTTCCTTCCGCCAAGATCGGGTTGGCACAGGACGGTCCGGCCGCCGTTGTTTCCCTGGACAGGTGCGTTGAGGCCCGCCAGTACCAGGACAGGCAGAACCCCTTCGAGCCATCGCTGCTTGAGGTGCTCACTCGCAGTGGCGACACCTGCATCGACCAATTCCTGTTCCCGGTCTGTCGCTTCGAATAACCCGAGCGCTTGAGGAAAGGCTGCATCCACTCCCCGTTGCATGCGCGCATGACTCTCCTCCGTCGCATCCCCCAGACGTTCAAGCAAGCTCTGGGAATGAAGGAGGTGGTACGTTTCTTCGCGCAGGATTTTTTCCGATGCACCCTTCAACGGCTCGTACGCACTTTGGGACAACGCCGTAAGACGAACTTGTTCGGCTTTGTCAAAAAAATATTGCCGCACGACGGTATACGCAAAATCTCCTTTCGGATACGAGACAAACCTGCTGCAGGTGTAATCACGGCAGGGCCTCTGAAATACCATCCAGTCAGGGTCCTTTCCCCCAAGCTCCTCGTTGAGAGTAAACCAGACGAGCGAATGACCGATTTCGTCCTGTGCGATGTTCGAGAATGCGATATCCTCTTCGAGAATCGGGGAGTGGCCTGTCCATTCCGAATCGCGATGCCCCAGGATGAGCTCATCGTCCGCCATCGAAACGAGATACGCCGCAAGCGGCTCGTTGAGCGCTTTGTTCGCGAGAGAGTTTCTCATCGGTCTGGCGCCTCAAACGCCTTCGGGTCCCGATAACTCTTATCAGTGATCTGTGCAAAGAAATTCTCGTCTTGATAATCCGTCATCGTTATGTCTTTGCTTCGGACAACCCAAAGGCTGGCGCATTTCATCCGACGGGCGAATTGGTCACGGGCAAGCTGCAGCGCCATCGTCGGGTCGGGAGCGTGGACTGAGCC
>JBGOVN010000224.1:0-3571 GCA_041478155.1 Bacteroidota bacterium
ATTCGCGCGGAGGATGTTCAGATCGATTTGCTGACCGATAGCGGCACGGCGGCGATGAGCGCTAAACAGTGGGCGGGCATCATGGACGGTGATGAATCGTACGCAGGCTCAAGAAGTTTTTTTCGATTTGAGAAAGTTGTTCGGGCGCTTACCGGCTTGCGGCACATCATTCCGACGCATCAGGGTAGGGCGGCGGAGAGGATTTTGTTTTCGACAGTATGCACGAGCGGGACATACGTGCCGAACAACTCCCATTTCGATACGACGCGAGCCAATGTCGAAGCCTCCGGAGCAGAAGCCGTCGACCTGCTTTGCAGTGAGGGAAAACGGGCTGACCTCGTGGCAAGCTTCAAAGGGAACATCGACCTTGTTGCGCTGGAGCGATTCATCAAGGACAAGGGGGCGAAGCGAATTCCGCTCTGCATGCTCACGATAACGAACAATTCCGGCGGTGGGCAGCCTGTGTCTATGGAAAACATTCGTTCGACGAAACGCTTGCTTAAGAAGTTCGGAATACCCTTGTTCCTCGATGCGTGCAGGTTTGCGGAAAACGCCTACTTCATAAAAATGCGGGAACGGGGGTATGCGAACAAATCCGTCCGATCGATCGCGAATGAAATGTTTTCGTACGCCGACGGATGCACGATGAGCGCGAAGAAGGATGCCCTCGTGAATATGGGAGGTTTCCTTGCTCTCAACAACGACAGCCTGGCAGTCAGGGCGCGGAATCTGTTGATTGTCACCGAGGGGTTTCCTACCTATGGAGGACTTGCAGGAAGGGACCTCGAAGCGGTTGCCCAGGGTCTCGAAGAAGTGTTGGACGAAGACTATCTGCGGTATCGCGTGCGGTCGGTTGAGTATCTGGGAGAGAAACTGACTGCGGACGGAGTGCCGATCGTCCAGCCGCCGGGCGGTCACGCAATCTATATTGACGCGAGGAATTTCCTCCCTCATGTCCCACAAAGCCAATATCCCGGGCAGGCGATTGTCTGCGAACTTTTTCGGGTAGGAGGGGTTCGCAGCGTGGAAATTGGGAGCGTGATGTTCGGAAAGTACGCCGCCGACGGTTCTCTCGTCTCCCCGGCGATGGAGTTGGTACGATTGGCGATTCCTCGCCGAGTCTACACCCAAAGCCATATTGACTACGTCGTCGAGGTCGTTCGGGAAGTTTATTCTCGACGGGCAAAACTCCGCGGGTTTACGATCGTGGAAGAGGCTCCAATCCTCCGTCACTTTACTGCAAAGTTCAAACCCCTCAGGTAACAGAAGTCCGCTCCGACAAAATTCACCATTAAAATTCGATTGATTCACAGGCACATTCTTCCTATTTTCGAAGGACTATGGTGCACTCGGTCCCCCGAAAACGATGATTCGATGTACTGTTTGCCAGACTGAAAACGATGAGTACGCTACTACATGCATTCGTTGCCGGGGATTTCTTCAGAATCGGATACTAAACCTGGATTTCTTTCAGACTGCCTGGAGCGTGATAGAGTCACCGAGGAAGGCATTCCATGATGTCACTCTCGCTGAGCACAAGAACTACTCGTTGGTCCTATTTTCTCTCCTGGGAATCAGCCTTTCCTTTACCGGGTTCTGGTATTACAGGGCTGGAGAACGGTTTGATTCGCTCTTAACTCTTATCGTGTGGGGAATTCTCGGTGGGGTAGTGCTTGGCCTGGTCCTTGCGCCCCTCATATCGCTCGTACATTTCGTCGCTGCGAGAATCTTGAGAGGGAAGTCGGGTTACAGAAATTCGCTGGGGGTTGTAGCATATTCACTGACTCCCGTCGTTCTGTCTCTCATTTTCATACTGCCGGTCGAATTATTGACATTTGGGATCTATCTGTTCACGTCGAATCCCTCACCGTATACGATCAAACCGGCGTCGTTTGTGACGCTCGTAGGATTTGACATTCTTGTCGGATTGTGGGCAATTCAGCTTGCAGTGCTCGGAACTGTTGTGAGCCATCGCCTGTCGTACATTCGTTCCGTCATCGTAGTTGTCTTTACGCTCGGAGCCGTGCTGGGGCTGCTGGCGTTTCTCGGCGAGGGGCTCCAAAGAATGATGTAGCGTGTACTCTAAACTGACACAGTCGGAGTTCGAAGGAATAGCTCAGGCCGCATTCGAAAGCCTGCCGGAAGATTTTCGAGAGCGGGTCGATAATGTCCATATTGTCGTCGAAGATTATCCATCCGACGAAGCGCTTCGACAGACTCACACTTCCCGGTCGTTACTCCTTGGTTTGTATCAGGGTGTTCCTCTGCCGCACCGGGGAACATGGTACGGGTCGAGCCCGACCGCGCCCGACAAGATTTCCCTCTACAAGAAAAACATAGAGGAAGTCTGCAGTAACGAAGAAGAACTCATCGAGCAAATCCGAGAAGTGTTGTTCCACGAGCTCGGCCACTACTTTGGAATGAACGAGAAAGAGATACGCTCAGCGATGAGGAATTTTCACTAACCAACTCCCAGGAACGGGGTACCGTGTATGCCCAGAGTTATACTACAGATCTCCTACGAAATCAAGCCCGATAAACGGGAGGAATACCTCGCCCTTGCGAGAGAACTGAAGAATCATTTCGTCGTCGAGCAAAAGAAGCAATACTCACTCTACGAACAGAAAGGGAAGAAGAATTACTTCGTTGAGCAATTTGTCTGTGACTCGATGGAAGAGTTTGAGGCGCTCGAAGACAATATGACGGAAAATAGCGAGAAGCTCATCGATAGACTTGAAACCCTGTTGAAAGACGGCAAAGCGAAATACAGCACACTCATTGGCACGGAGTAGTGGGGCACTGAATAGTGGGGAACTGAATAGTGGAGAACCGAATAATCGCATGAACCGGAGATCATTCATACGCTCCTCGGCAGGACTGGCCGTTGCGGGAATGGCAATGCCGCCCCTCCTGCACGCATCGACGAGGGCGAATTCATTCTCGGCGCTTGAGCTTCCGAAATCGATATTTTCTGACCGCGTACGCCGGGCACAGGAGATGATGGCGAAGGAAAATCTCGACGTCCTCATCGCAACACCGGGGACGAACTTCGTTTACATTGTCGGTTACAACCCCGGACGGAGTGAACGCCTGATCGCAGTCCTTCTTCCACGGTCAGGAAATCCGGTTATGATCGCCCCTTCGTTTGAACGGGAACGGATAATCCGGCGCAGCGCAATTTCGGACATCAGCACCTGGGAAGAACAAGACAACCCGTTTGCCCTGACGGCAACTGTTGTCGAGAAGCTTAATCTGTCGTCGGGCAGAATCGGTATTGAGCCGACGACCAATTACTTCGATTTTCTCCGCTTCAAGGAAGCGATGCCGAAGGCCTCAATAGTCGACGGCTCACCGGTCTTCAACGAACTCCGAATGGCGAAATCGATCGAAGAGCTCGGAGCAATCAGAAAGGCAATCGAGATCACTCTTGCCTCGATCACGGCAACTCACGAACAGCTCAAAGAAGGTGTGAGTGAACAGGAGATATCAAGGCTTCTGAGCTCTGAAATGGAGAAGCGAGGGTCGAACGGCGGGGGACTTGTTCAGTTCGGGCAGGACAGCGCGCTTCCTC
>JBGOVN010000016.1:0-10845 GCA_041478155.1 Bacteroidota bacterium
CCTGGGCTGCAGCTTTTGTGTTGATTTCATTGATCTTTGTGGTCAATATTGCTTTCAGACTTGTGATCCGCGGGAAGTATGCTGAACGTTGAATTCGAGATGTTGAAGAGAACAAGACTGGACGCCGAACCGCGAGACGAACAGAGGAATGTTATGAAGCTTAAAATCAACGCAAACAATGTCGACGCGTTTTTCGGCAAGACGCAAGCCCTCAAGAAAGTCTCGCTCGACATTCCTGAAAAGAGAGTCGTTGCTGTGATCGGTCCGTCGGGATGCGGCAAGTCCACGTTCCTCCGCTGCCTGAACCGCATGCATGAGGTTGCAGGGGGGACCATGCAGGGAACGATCGTCCTCGAAGGTGAAAACATTCATGACATCGACGCCGTAATTCTGCGTCGCCGCGTCGGTATGGTGTTCCAGAAACCGAATCCGTTTCCGACGATGTCGATATTCGATAACGTCGCAGCGGGACTCCGCCTCAACGGCGTGAGAGACCGCCGGAAACTCTCGGCAGTCGTCGAACGAAGCCTGAAACAAGCCGCACTGTGGGATGAAGTGAAGGACTCTCTCGAGAAATCCGGAGTCAGTCTCTCGGGAGGTCAGCAACAACGTCTCTGCATCGCCCGAACTCTCGCAGTCGACCCCGAGGTCATTCTGATGGACGAGCCCGCCAGCGCCCTCGACCCGCTCTCAACGGCGAAGATCGAGGAATTGATTTTTGAACTGAAAGAAAACTATACTGTCGTCATCGTTACACACAACATGCAACAGGCAGCGCGCGTGAGCGACTACACCGCATTCTTTTATTTAGGCGAGTTGATCGAGTTCGATGAGACGAAGAAACTTTTTACTATTCCGAGCAAGAAACAAACGGAAGATTATATCACGGGAAGGTTTGGATAAGGGGGAGGAAGGACTGAGGGAATGACGGAAGGAACGATGGAATAGCCTTGGTAGGGACGCACGGCTGTGCGTCCGTACGGCAGGATGGAGGAGCGGAACGATAGAGCTCTGAGACGTCGATCTCGCGGAAACGAAATAAAGGAATTCACGGAACACACAGAGAAGCGAGAAACTTATGGACCGGCATTTTGACAAAGAACTTGAAGGTTTGAAAACATCGCTCATCAAGATGGGGAGCGTTGTCGAAGAGAATTTGAGCAATGCAATTCATGCTCTCTTCGAGGAGGATGAGAAGACAGCGCGAAGTGTGATCGAGGGGGATGAGCGGATAAACGCGCTCGAGATCGAGATTGACAATGCCGTCATTGACATCCTCGCGTTGAAGCAGCCTGTTGCGAGCGACCTCCGACTCATCATTGCAGTCCAAAAAATAAACAATGACCTCGAACGGATCGGCGATCACGCTGTCAACATCGCGGAGTCGGTTTTGGGTTTGATACGCACACCGGGGAAAGAGCCCTTACTCGAGCTTCCCAGAATGGCAGATATCACGAAAGCCATGCTACGGCACGCCCTCGATAGCTTCATCCTTCTGGACCCGCAACTCGCCCGTACGGTGCTGGAACGGGACGACCAAATCGACAAGCTCAACCGGAGTATGACGAAGCAGGTCATCGAACTCGTGAAGTCGGACGCGAGGACGATAGAGGGAGGATTGGATTTAATTCGGGTCAGCAGAAACCTGGAACGGGTCGCAGACCTCGCAACGAATATCGCCGAGGAAGTGATCTTCCATACCCAAGCCAAAGTTGTCAAGCATAACGCCGAAGAAAGAGAGGGCCTGAGGTAGCATCGTTCCCTGATGAACACTTGGGAGAACGGCCGGCACTCATTCGCGTGTGTTCGGCTCTCGTGCCGCCTTCATCCCGGGATCGCTCCCCTCACATCATGTCCGCATCTAAACTCCTCTCCGCCTACTGCTTTTTGCACTCTTCTTGCATGCTGTCCGACTTTCAATGCCTCCATTACCCCACTACTCCATAACTCCTTTACTCCACCCTTCCATCATTCCTCTTCTCCCCTCCTGCACATGAACCAAAATGTTATTATTATAGAGGCGCTGGACTATCCTTATTTTGTACGAACATCAATCAAGAGTATGGCGTCCAGAAAAATTATCGCCGTTGTCGAAGACAACAAGGACAATCGCCTTCTCATGCGCGCCCTGCTGGGAGAGTCTTACAGAATATTGGAATACGAAACAGCATACCAGGCACTTGAAAGCTTCAAAATACGTGTTCCTGATTTAGTCATCCTCGACATTTCGCTCCCCGGCATGGATGGGGTAGAACTCCTAACCCGACTACGAGCGATTGATAAGCTCAAGCATCTGCCTGCTATCGCGATAACGGCGCATGCGATGTGGGGCGACCGCGAATACTTTATGTCCGCCGGTTTCGATGATTACGTGGCAAAGCCGATTGTCGATGAGGAGCAGCTCCTTTCGACGGTGGAACGCTTGCTCGCAGCACACTCGAACAGGAAGCCGAACAAGTAAGGAGTCATTCATCTCCGCTCTCCCTTCCATGGACCGCCGTCCGTTGTATGATAAACTACTCCTCGAGGTGCAACCCTTCGCGCACGGAGGATGGGGACATCTCAACATTAACCGGCTTGCGTTCTCCTCTCGAAATCTGCGCCATGCCCTTTCATCTTCTCAACGGCCGCAGCTGTACGAAACCGTCATCACGTACATGGAACGAACGTATCCTGCGCTGACAACGTTGGCAGAGGATGGTCGACCCGAGGTTTTTCAACAACACATCGCGGATAATCTTACGCGGCAGGCAGACGAATTAGCCCGCCTCGCAAAGACTCTTACGCCGGACGCATCGATTCCGCCGGAACGCCTTGCATCTCTTGAAATCGACATCCCAAAACACGCGGATGCAGTCCTCACCTCGCTCCGAACAATGAGATGGCGGGTCTTCGAGGGATTCGTCTGCGACGCGACAGAGGTGATCGGCCAATATCTCGCGGAATGGCAGGATCGATTTACGAAAGAAGGGATCCGGACTAACGTCGACCTTCCTCCCGGAAACCAGAAGGTCGTCTTCCCTCCCGACAATTTAACATTTGTGCTTCGAAAAATCTTCGAGTACTCGCTGAATTCCATGGATCGAGGTAGCAGTCCCCTCATTTCCGTTCGTGGAAAGCCTCAGGTAGAACGCTGGTTGATTGAGGTCAAGACCTCGGGAATTTATATCCCTGTCGAGCAATGGCCTGGATTTTTCGATTCGGAGAATCAGCCGAAGAACATTGTCCAATATGGTTTTACGGAGATACTAACGACTCTGAAGAAGTATGAGGGTGACATCTGCATTAAAGAGAGCATCAAGGGATCGGGGACCACGTTCCTCATTCGACTTCTCATTCTCGATGCTCATGAGTAGACGGTATCGGCACTCTTCTTCACATTCACAGTCACAGCCACAGTCATAAGGGCATCTCGGCACCTAACACATGGCGGATCAACCCACGGTTCTTGTGCTCGATGACTCTCGCGAGTTTCTTGATGACTTCAAGAATCTCACGAGCCGGTTTTTTTCTGTTCTCCTTGCACAAAGTGACGCTGAGGCGATCGAATTGCTCAGCAAGAGGAAAGTCGATGTGATGTTCCTCGACCTTATGCTGGATCGCGGACAGAGCGGCATTGAGGTGCTTGTGCGCGTGAAGGAATCCTTCCCCGACCTGCCTGTGGTCATGATGACAGCACACGCTGCAGTCGAAACTGCAGTTGAGGCAATGAGGCTTGGAGCATACCACTACATCTCAAAAGCACCGAAGGTTGAAGAACTGCGATCGCTGGTAGGGAGGGCGATCGAGGAGCGTTCGCTCAAGCGAAATTACGAAGTCCTGCGAGATGAGGTGGACCGCGTATCCGGACGCATCGTCGGTAAGAGCAATGCGATGAACGAGATCCTCGAGTCTATCCAACGCGTGGCAATGACCGACGTAACCGTCCTTATTACCGGCGAGTCGGGAACCGGAAAAGAGCTCGTCGCACGGGAAATCCATCACACCAGCAACCGGAAAACTCAAATGTTCGTCGCAGTCAATTGCGGGTCACTCGTGAAGGACCTTATCGAGAGCGAACTATTCGGACACGTCAAGGGGTCGTTTACCGGAGCCACTCAATCGAAGATGGGAAAGTTCGAACTTGCAGACGGCGGGACAATATTCCTGGACGAAGTTGCCGAACTGGACGGCCAATCGCAGGTTAAGCTGTTACGCGTCCTGCAGGAAAAAGAGATCGACCGTGTTGGAGGGACGAGTCCGATTCCTGTGAATGTGCGTGTGATCGCCGCTACGAATCGCGACCTCGTTACCATGACACAGCAGGGGCACTTTCGCGAAGATCTCTTCTACAGGCTGAATGTTTATCCAATTTCACTTCCATCACTTCGACAGCACAAAGAGGATATTCCACTTCTCGTCGAGACGTTTCTTCAGCGATACGCTGTTACACTCGGGAAACCCAATCTTCGGGTGAGCCCGGCAAGCATGCACCAGTTGGTCCAGTATCATTGGCAAGGAAACATTCGCGAGCTTGAAAACGTTATTCAACGGGCGATTCTCCTCTCCTCCGGAGGTGTCATCGAGCCCGAGAATCTCCCCAAAGAGATAGGTGAGATGGAGAATGCTCCTCTTGCCGCACGGTCTCTGAAGGCGATTGAGAAGGAGTCTCGCGAGCACGCTGCCCGCCAAGCCATCCACCAGGCCCTCGAGCAGACCGGGTGGAATATCAAAGCGAGTGCGAAGCTGCTCGGATTACCTGAGAAGACGCTGTACGATAGGTGCAAACGGCTTGGAATTAAGCTCTCAAATAGAAAATTCTGAAAAATTCAGAACTGTCTCACTCGTTTCTGTGTTTTTCAGAAATGGCATTTTTGCATTGAATATCACATGTCGAAATTAGTCTTTTTTCACGTTTTTTGCATTTTCTACAATATACATTTGTGGCATCGATGTTGCTGTATTTATGACACCTATGAAAACCCACACTTCAAAAACCCAGAACGCCTTCCACGTCTGCCCGAGTTGCGAGACCTATTCGCTCGCAAAAGAAGGGCGTGGCAATTGCGTTTGGTGTGGTGAAAAGCTCATTCAAGACTGCCCAAAGTGTGAGGAACCAGTACTTCATCCTTACGGAAAATTTTGCTATAATTGCGGAACGTCATACAGAGACTATCAACCCCTTATCTCACGGTCGAGTGCAAGTATCCCTCAACCCTTCACACGAATCAGCGTGGATCATCTTAACCTAAATTTGGGAGTCAAATAATATGGGAACTTCAAAAGGTGTGCTCTTGAGCGGCGTTGCCCTGATTATTGGCTTCTACACAGTTGGAATCAAGAAGACCGACCGGATGACTGCTGAAATGGCCGAGACGCGCGCGAACGAGTTGCAGTCAGAAAACATTGCTCAGAGCGGTGTTCGCCTCGCGATAAATGAGTTGGTGGTCAGTAATTTCGCAACAAACTCTTCAAAGAGTCTTGATCTTCTCGGTGGAACGATATCCTATACAATCACCAGCTCTTCCGGTTCGGCACACATTACTTCAACCGGTCAGTTCAGCGGCAGGACTGTAAAAGTGATTGCCGATGTGCAGCAAACGCCTACTCAGCCAACGAAGAGTCGGGGCAACATGTGGCAGATCTCGAAGATGTACGTCCAACCTTCCTAGCGTCAGACTCTGCCTCGCGACGGAGTTGTGTCCATTCAAATCCCAAAGCGGGCAGCACAATACGCTTTTCCGTTTTCAAGCCATTCGTCTTACCGCGTAACCTTTTCCTTCTCCTGACTAATCGTTTGTAGGGAATGCAGCCGAACGGTTCAAATATTAATTTTTACCGTCTTTGTCCGCATTGTGGAAACTTCTCGCATGTGTTCGAGAAACAGAGTTTTTGCATTCTCTGCGGCACAAAGCTGATCGAAGAATGCGGCCAATGCAGCAAACCGATCCTTCATCCTCAGGGAAAATTTTGTTATCATTGTGGATCGAGCTACCGGGTACTTCAGACTGAACAACCGAGTTAGCCCCGTCCTTATCTTGAATACCTGACGAATCAACACACAATCGTTTTGCTATTGTTTGAATGCGAGGAATCGAGTATAGAGTCGTTCTGAAAGACCGCAACGGCAAGACGGGCCAACGTTTCGTCACTGCCCCGTCATATCTTGCCGCCCGCGAACGAGCCAAGGCCATGTCAGTATCTCAAGGTTGGCAGGTCCTTTCCATTCACGCGCGGAAAGAGTATTCGTATCGTGTGCGCCGTGGCGAGAACACGGTCGAAGGAGTTCAGAGCGCTTTCTCGCGGGACGAGGTTATTTCGGCCCTCAGGAATCTGGGGTTTGAAGTTCGGACTGTCCGGCGGCATTACAATTTTCAATTCCAGGCCCCCGGAAGCGAGCTCGTAAGTTTCATCGCAACAAGTGCGCGCCTTCTCGAACAGAAATTGCCGTTCAATGAGATCCTTCAGATCATGGCAACGAATGTTCGAAACAAGAACCTGAAGAGCGCACTTCGGAGTATCATAAAGGATTTGAAGGAAGGGGCGGATTCGCGCGAGGCGTTCATGCGCCAGTCCAAAGTACTGGGGAAGGATACCGCCTTGATGCTGGGCATTGCCACGAAGAGCGGCAATATGACGGCGATCTTCGAGAATGTCGCACGATTTGTCGAGCGACAAACAGAGTTTAAGAAAGGTCTGATGAGCTCGATGATTTTGCCTGCCGTGACCGCGCTGTCGTTGGTCGGAGCTCTAGCGTTCTACGTGCTTTATTTGCTGCCGGATATGATGAAGCTCCTCGGGCCGATGATGGCGGAAACTCCGCCGCTCACAGCTGCAACTCTTGAAGTAAGCAGTTTTCTCAGGGAAAACATCGGAATTATTAGCTTTCTGTCCCTCTCTATCACGGGCGGACTCTACGCGTGGCTCATGACCGAGAATGGCCGATATTTCTTTGACCGGTATATCATTCGGGTCCCTTACATCGGTCGAATTCTAAGGAATACGAGCGTCGAGATGTTTTGTCGTGTGCTGGGAATTTTGTATACTTCATCCAGCGAGAACATCGATGCGATTCAGCAAGCGGCAGAGTCGAGCCGAAATCGTTATTTTGAGCGGCAGATCAGGAATGCCGCGATTCCTTCGATGCTGAAGTACGGTACGGAGTTCGCGAAAGCAATGGAGTTGACTAACTTTTTCCCCGAGATGGTCGTCTCGAGGTTCAAGACTGCCGCGGAAACAGGCGACGTCAAAGGTACTTCGATGCAACTGGCTGATTATTACGAAACGGAAAATACGTACGCGATGAAAAATCTCATCAGCATCATCGAGGTATCGATTTCTCTTGTAATCATGGGTTCGATGGTGTTCTTGACATTCTTATCGTCGGAAACCGCAAGCATGAAGATCGACGGTTTTCACTAACTTTGCTTATTGTGATTATGTCGACAGTTCAATCCGCCCATCCCAAGATGTTAAAAAAAGATTTCGGCGATATCCTCGTCGAAAAGTCCATTATTACTGCGTCCACATTGCTCAGTGCGTTGGAGACAGTGGCAAGAGAGGACCCAAAGAATCGGAGAAGGCTTCAGCAGATTCTGGTCGACGAATTCAAGATCAACAGGGACAAGGTCTACCAGGAAATCGCCGACTACTATGCATTCCGAACGATAGAGCTTGTCCAGGAGAACATCGACGACAGCGCAGTCGCGTTCATGCGTCAGGAATTGAGCAACCTCACACCTGCCAGCAGAAACCTCGTCCTCGAAAATCGCGTCCTCCCATTCGGTTTCGACCCGAAACGGACAGACCGACTCCTTATCGTCACCCCGGACCCCACACGCCGCGAAGTCTATTCGACGGCCCGGCTGTTTTCGGCCCTGAAATTTGAAGTTTGTTACGCCAAGCTGAGTCAGTGGGAGGAGCTCTGGCAGCGAGTCAACATCGGCCGCTCCGCGTACGCAGACCTTGAGTCGGACACGCGAGAGAGTTCACTCACCGATGAACTCGGAGAAGATTCGGAACTTTACGAACAGGCCCTCGAAGAAGAAATCAACCGAAGCGGACTTGTCGATCTTGCGGAACGAATTTTCGTGGACGCCGTCCGGATGGGAGCAAGCGACATCCATGTTGTGCCGCGCGGGGACAAGAGAACGGAATTCCATTTCCGCATCGACGGAAAACTTTCGTTATGGTATACGCACACGGACACGCGTGCCGAGGCCATTGCGGCAGTTGTGAAAGACCGCGCGATGAATCTGGACAGGTTCGAACGCAACAGCGCTCAGGACGGGTTCGCACAATTCTTCATCGACCGGAAGACCGTACGCTTCCGCGTTTCGGTCATCCCCGTCGTCGGCAAGGAACTGAAGAACAAGTTCGAATCAATCGTCATCAGGGTTCTTCAGGAACCCGTGTTCAGTACGCGCCTCGAGGACATGGGCTTCGACCCCTATTCGCAGGAGTATTTTAAGAGGGCGATTTCAAGACCGTATGGAATGGTTATTGTCACAGGGCCTACGGGAAGCGGGAAGAGTACGACACTGTTTTCGGCACTTCGCACAATCATGGACCCGACCGTCAACGTCATCACCGTCGAAGACCCAGTCGAATACCTGATTGAGGGAGCCCGTCAGGTGAAGCTCAACCCGAAGCTTGATTTCGATGGCGCGTTACGTGCAATACTGCGTCACGACCCCGATATCGTCATGGTGGGCGAAATCCGCGACCGCCAGACCGCTGAAATCGCCATAAAACTTGCCAATACCGGCCATATGACGCTTGCAACGCTCCATACCAACGACGCTGCCAGTGCTGTAGCTCGACTCTACAAAATGGGCGTCGAGCCATTTCTCATTGCCTATACGATTAACCTGGTGCTTGCACAACGTCTCGTGCGCAAACTTTGTACTCGCTGCAGGGCGCCGATGACGGACTTGGACGTGAATGCTCTGAAGAAAATCGGATTGACAGAGGAAGAGATTAAACAGGGCAGTTTTTTCCGGCCCGTCGGCTGCTCCCAGTGCTTTAAGGGTTACAAAGGTCGCATGGCAGTCCACGAAGCGCTGTACTTTAGCAAAGCGATCCGCCAAATGGTGCTCCAGGCTGGCGCAAGCATTGACGAAGAAGCGATCCGGCAGGCTGCACTCGCCCACGGAATGCAAACCATGAAGCAGGGAGCTCTGAACTTGCTCAAGACCGGCATTACCACGGCTGAGGAAGTCGCGACGGTATCATTCGAAGATGATTAGGTTTTGATAATTTTTCACAAACGTTGAACATACATTTACTTTTCGCAGGATGATTGCCATGACGACCGAACAACACGAGACACCACTTTCAGTCCTTATCGCCGAAGATGAAGATTCGTTTCGTCTCGTGATCAAGGAGATCCTTTCCAGTAACGGCTTTCGCGTAACCGCCTGCGACTCCGGCGAAACTGCGATCGAAGCCCTCCAGCGCCAGACCTTCGACATCGTGATTCTCGATTACAAAATGCCGGGAGCCTCGGGACTGAACGTTCTTCAGTGGATGTTGGAACAGAAGATCACCTCGCCCGTCATCATGCTCACGGCCGCGGGGACAGAATTTGTTGCCGTCGAAGCAATGAAGCTGGGCGCTTACGATTACCTTCGAAAAGAACACATCGATATCAATCATTTGTCGGTGATCATCCGAGGAGTGCACGAACGGCACCTGTTCCGAAAAGAAAAGGAACGACGCGAGATGGTGGAACGCGAGCGCGCCATCAGTCTTGTTGCAATCGAGATTTTTCACAATACACTGTCGACGTTGGCCCATACGGTCAACAGTTCGTTAACGATGGCGTCTGCTGCGATTGACAACCATCAACGCGACGTCATTCCCTACGTTACTGCCGAAGGACGCGAACGGCTTGCAGCTGCTTTTGCACAGCTACGGCAAGAGTACGATGCCATCGCCTCGGCAAGTAAGTCAATGCTTCGGGCAGCAAATTTGCTGCACGGTAACTTCACCGACTCGCGATACGCATCAGGAATTCAACAATCGATGGACGGACAATCTCGACAGGTTTCTCCCCTTCTCTCTCCCTCTGAAGTCCCTCCTACGAAGGCCTGAGGACGGCTGTGTAAGAAGCGTTCGATCTGATTCATATTAGGTAAGGAAGGATTCGCACGCCGTGGGTCTCGGTCAATCAATGATAACTGCAGCGTTCCTGATTCTGTTGATCTTCATGGTCATCAGTGCGAACAGACTGTTGATGGATAGTTCATCTTCATACTATTCGTCGAGAGCGCTCCAAATCGGTTCCGACCTCGCCCAGGGTCTCATCAACGAGGCGGTGCGCAAAAAATTCGACGACCTGCAGAATTATACGTCCACCCAACTTGTAACGGAATTCACCTCTCCGGCCGCTTTAGGGCCAGAGGGCGGTGAGGCTTTTTCACTGCCCGACGTAGCGCCGTACCGATCGCTCGCGCTGTACAATGATGTCGACGATTACAACGGTTACCAGCGAGTTGATTCATCGCGAATAGAGATCAAGGGATTCATCCTCAATGCGACCGTCTACTACGTGACAAGTTCAAACACGGCATCAGCGTCGGCTTCACAGCAATCCTTCAAGCGGATCGATGTTACGGTTGAGCATCCACTGTATCTTCAGAGAGTGACATTTAGCAGGATCGTAACCTACTAATGGGCGCTCTTCTCGATATCGTCGGCTCTCTCGCCATTCGGGGAGCCATCATCCTTGTGGTCGTGAGTCTGACGATCACGCTCCGGGATGCCCTGTATTCGAATACCTCCAGGATGAACACAGCCCAGGTTCTGGATAATGCGAGCACAATCATGGAGAAGGACATCCGACAGGCAGGCTACGACGTTACG
>JBGOVN010000316.1:0-2616 GCA_041478155.1 Bacteroidota bacterium
AGCTACGCGACCAATCCGGTCGCGATGGACACGATGAGGAAGAACTCAATATTTACGAACGTTGGATTGACACCCAGCGGGGAACCGTGGTGGGAAGGAATCGGCACGCCCGCCCCCGCCGGCATGATGGATTGGCAGGGCCGCCCGTGGACGCCCGGAGGAGAGAAGGCCGCGCACCCGAACTCGCGATTTACCGCCCCCGCAAGCCAATGCCCGACGATCTCGAAACACTGGGAGGATCCGGAGGGAATTCCTATCTCGGCGATTATCTTCGGCAGCCGAAGGACGACTGTCGTGCCGCTCGTTTTTCAGGCCTTCGATTGGCAGCACGGCGTCTTCATGGGCTCCGGAATGGGAGCGGAAACCACCGCTGCCGCGACAGGAGAGGTTGGAATTGTCCGCCGCGACCCGATGGCGATGTTACCTTTCTGCGGCTATAACATGGGCGACTACTTTCGTCATTGGCTCGCTATGGGAAAAAAAATGAAGAACCCACCAAAGATATTTCGGGTGAATTGGTTTCGCAAAGACGAGAATGGAAAATTTCTCTGGCCAGGATACGGAGAAAATATTCGTGTTCTGAAATGGATTCTCGACCGCGTGGAGGGGAAAGGGAGCGCTGTGGAGTCTGCAATAGGCTACTTGCCGACAGCAGACGCGATCGACGTCCAGGGACTGAGCCTTGCTCCCGGGACCATGGGCACGCTCACGGCCGTCGATAAACCTGGATGGATGAATGGTCTAAACTCCATGGAACAGTTTTATAGAAAATTCGGAAAGAGATTGCCGGAAGAGATCTGGGAGGAGCATCGGAAGTTGCGCAAGCGTCTCGAACACCTCTCATCACGCTGAAACTCAAGGAGAAACCATGAAGCTCGATCGTTTTATTCAAAAGCTCCTGCCCCACGATGAAAATTTCTATTCGCTGCTGGAGGAATCGGCACAGAATATCGTTGCCGCATCCGAGGTCATGCAGAAGCTTTCGAGGACTTCAAAGAAAGGCGAGAGAGAGAAGGCTGTCGAGCTTATCAAGGAACTAGAACACAAAGGCGACGACGTAACGCACAAGATTTTTTCGGAGCTGAACTCCACATTCGTGACGCCGTTTGACCGCGAGGATATTCACATCCTGACGTCGTCTCTTGACGATATCCTTGACCACATCGACGGCAGCGCCGGCAGGTTTACCCTCTATAAACTCAAGACGTGTCCCCCACAGATGGTGCAGCTCATTGACGTGCTTCATCAGTCGATCGTTGAACTCCATCATGGGGTCCACCTTCTTCGGACGCTTGACCAGTACGATGAAATGCAGAAGGTCTTCCTCAATGTCCATCAGTTTGAAAATGATGCCGATGCATTGTTCGAACGGGCGGTTGCCGACCTGTTCGATCATGAAAGAAACCCTATTCAAGTGATCAAGCTCAAGGAGATCTACGTCGGACTTGAGACTGCGACCGACAAATGTGAAGATGTTGCCAATGTTTTGGAAGGAATTCTCATAAAGCACGCGTAGAAATGCTTCGAGAGACAGGCGTTACTTTTTCTTTCCTGCCGAGTACCGAATTACTTCCGCCTTCTCGATCGTCATCATCGCACCGCAACCCGCCGATTCAATCAGCCGATCGACTTCTGGCAAGAATTCTTTAATCTTGTTTTCGCTGTCGACAATCTCGATAACAATCGGCAGGTCCTCCGAAAGTCTGAGGATCTTTGCAGTGTGAATCACCCTACTGACTGCCCCAAAGCCTTCGATCCCCCGAAGGACTGTTGCGCCGGCAAGCCCCCGCTCTTTCGCCCCGTGCACGATAGCCTCGAACAATGACTGACCCTGAACGCTGTCGGATTCGCCGATAAAAATCCGCAGTAGTTTCCCATCTCCTGAGAGTTTCATAGGTGGTGCCTTTCCGTCAAATCAATTTCCCAAGTGTGAATCCGAAATAGGTCGAGGCCAGACATCCGGTCATGGATGCCACAACGTTGAGTCCCGCACGAAAGAATTCCGCGTTCCGAAACAAGGAAATTGTCTCGTAGCTAAACGAGGAGAACGTGGTAAAGCCGCCGATGATGCCGATTGTAAGAAAGATACGGATTGATGGAGCTGCGATGAATCGGTCTTCGAGGGCTGACATCAACAGACCGATGATGAAACACCCGAGGAGATTGACGATGAGCGTGCCGTAGGGAAAGTCGACTGGTACGAATCGGTAGACGGCACCGGACAGCCAGTACCTCGCCGATGCTCCAAGGCCCCCACCGAAAAAGACGAACAAATAGTTCTTCAATAATGATACATTCCTTTCGTCACGAGTCGTAGGAACAGATCGTTCGTACAACCCTGCTCATTGCTTGCTCGTTGGAGTCGCGAGTTCCTCGCGGAAACGGCCGAGGGCGAGTTCGGTCGCGGATTCATATGTACGTAATATCCTATGGACTAACAACCCGGGAGTCGAATACTTAGATGTGAAACGTAAGATGAATTGCGAACGGTACCCGGGTGATGCTGATGTCCGGGCTGCTCGAAGCGCTGGTGTGGCGCGCGACAACCGCGTGGCCGATAAATCCGCCGATCGCCGAACCCAGGACGACATCGGAGGCCCAATGCTGGTCGTGATA
>JBGOVN010000058.1:0-6564 GCA_041478155.1 Bacteroidota bacterium
CGCCGTAATGATACCACTCTCCTGGATGAACGTGACGAGCCGGTCAAAAATCGCCGAAGGGTCGCTGTCGAAACCTAGGATGAACCCGCCGCTGATCCGAAGTCCCGCGTGCTGAATTTTTTTGACGCTCGCGAGAAGGTCCCGGTTTTTGTTCGGAGTTTTCTTGCATTCAAGGAGGCTTTCCTCGTTCGGGGATTCAATACCGACGAATACCATATCGAATCGAGCCCGCGACATCATCTCCATCAGCTCCTCGTCGTCTGCAAGATTGACCGACGCTTCGGTAGAAAACGCAAACGGATGGTGGTTCTTTTCCATCCAGTCGATGATGGCAGGCAGGATTTCTCGTTTGAGCTTGAGTTTGTTCCCAATGAAATTGTCGTCGACCAGAAAGACGTTTCCTATCCACCCGGCTGAGAGGAGGCTGTCCAGCTCGGCAATGATTTGCTCTTTATTTTTTGTTCTGGGTGCCCGTCCGTACAAAACTGTAATATCACAGAATTCGCAGTCATACGGACAGCCTCGGGAGTACTGGATGTTCATGGACGAGTAATCCTTCAATCGGGCGAGCTTCCAGAGGGGAATGGGAGTCGTTTGCACATCGGCCCAATCGGAAGAGGTGTAGAGATGCCTGGCCTCGTGGTTGCGCACATCTGCGAGAAACTGCGGAAGAGTAAGTTCTGCTTCGTTGAGCACGAGGTGGTCGACATCCTGAAACTCTTCCGGATGCGACGTGAAAAGCGGTCCTCCCGCGACAATCTTCTTTCCGAGCTCCTTGCTCCGTGCAATTATTTCTCTCGTCGAGTTCAATTGAATGGACATTGCAC
Source organism: Bacteroidota bacterium (assembly GCA_041478155.1). GTDB lineage: Bacteria > Bacteroidota > Ignavibacteria > UBA10030 > UBA10030 > JBGOVN01. The sequence goes on from JBGOVN010000058.1 coordinate 828, forward strand.
TCACAAAAACGTAGTCAGCCCAAAGAATATCTTTTTCCCTCAGCGTTGAGACGTTCATATCCATGAGCCGCTTGTTCCATTCCGGGGGAAGCATTGCTGCAATCGTGAGCAATCCAAGGGGAGGAAAGGCCGCCTTCTTCGAGACGAACTTCAGCGCGTGTTTGAAGCTCCAAAATGTATCGGGATACGTCGGGGAGACAAGAAGGATATTCATGAGGGGCTCAGATTGACAGCCTTATTTCACACGCTGAAACGTTTTTGCATCAGGAAAGGCTTTTTCATCGTCAGCATGTTTTAGCACAAGAAGCTGCAGGTCCTTTGTCGGAGCAGTGAGGATGATGCTCTCGCCTGTCTGCTCGTATGCGATCTCCATCTTGTTCTCGTCGATCATTTTCCTCGTCCATTCGTTGTCGAGCATCGCAGCCTGAAACCCGTCTCCCTCAAACCAGATTCTCCAGAACGTATGGACTGGCATCAGCTGGAAGTTGTAGAGATCGTTCTTCATCCACGGCTGACCCTCTTTTTTCGGAAGAAGGTCGAAGAAATAATACTTTCCGAGTTGGACAAGGTGCGCCTCGAACGCAACGGTGTCTCCGCGTTCAGTTTGACTGAGTAACGTGTAGCCGTTTTGTTCCGCTGACCTGAGGGTCCACGTCTCTTTGTCCTCCCCGTGCCGCCAGGTGCCGACAAGAGCTGGCTTAAAAACAACATCATTGTCGGTGAACAGCGGTTGCAATGAACGGACGCAACCTGCTTGAAAGATGAGAACGGCGAATCCAGCGAACCACAATTTCGTTTTCATGGAAACCTCCTTACGGGAAGCGTTTTTCTCAACAACTCGACTATGGTCACGCCCAATGAATCAAACCCAGTTTGAAGGGATTGTCCAGATCCTCGTGACGTGGCAGAATTCGGATTGTATGGCCGAGCCGTCCGCTCTTCTCCAAGGGAACACTTCCCATAAACTCGTAGACCGAGCTCTGAGCATTTCCGGCCGTCTTCATGAGAATCAACTTCGGACTCTCAATCCCGCCGCTGGCATCCAGCGTTCCGTAGTAGAGATCGACAGTGACATCCTTGGGTTTGAACTTGCCGAGGTCTATCTGTGCATGGACCGTCAGTACGTCGCCTACTTTCAGAGCGTCCCGGGTGTTCGACTTCACGTCGGCAATCCTAATGTTGTGCCAATGTTCCTGGAGCAACGCCCTCCAAGCGGCAAAGTTTTTTGCCCGCTTACACTGGTCCCGGGTCAAGGTTGTGAACCGGTCGAGCGACGGTAAATACATTTGCTCCGTGTACTGCAGCACCATCCGGTTTGTGTTAAACTCCGGCCCAATGGCACGCATCGCGGATTTCATTTTGCTGATCCAACCCCGTGGGAGACCTTCTGCTCCGCGAGTATAGAACAGCGGCACGATGTCCTTTTCGAGCAACTCATACAGGTTGTTCGCCTCGACCTCGTCCTGATAGGCTTCGTCTCCGTACTCCTCACCCCGGCCGATAGCCCAACCGGTATTGACGTTGAAGGCCTCCGCCCACCATCCGTCGAGAATGCTAAGGTTCATGGCACCGTTGAGCGTTGCTTTCATACCGCTCGTGCCGCTTGCCTCCAGCGGCCGCTTGGGGGTATTCAGCCAGATGTCGACGCCCTGAACGAGGTAACGTGCCACGACCATGTCGTAGTCTTCGATGAATACCATGCGCCGCCGCGCCTGAGAACTCCTCGCAAGATGGATGACACTGCGAATAAGTTCTTTGCCCGGGGTATCGTGAGGATGGGCCTTGCCGGCAAAAATTATTTGAACGGGGCGATCTTTGTCGTTGAGCATCGCTAGAAGCCGTTCTGTGTCCCTGAGTACAAGAGTGGCTCGTTTGTATGTTGCAAATCGTCTCGAAAAGCCAATCGTGAGCGCTTCTGAATTGAGAACCTCATCCGCAATGTTCACTTCAGACGGAGGAACTCCCCTGGTTTCAAGTTGAGCGCGCAATCGAGTTCGTGCAAAGGCAACAAGCCTTTCGCGCCTTCGTTCGTGTGTTCGCCAGAGTTCCTCGTCCGGAATGTGATGTACGCGGTTCCAGAGGGCAACATCTCCCGAATCTTCCCGCCAGCGTGGGCCAAGGTAACGGTCGAAAAGCCCGGCCATTTCACGGCTGATCCAGGATGGTGCATGCACGCCGTTGGTGATCGATGTGATCGGGGCATTGTCGACGGGGACTCCGGGCCAGATGTTGGCCCACATCTTGCGGGAAACCATCCCGTGGAGCTTGCTCACCCCATTGCTCCGTCCTGCCATGCGCAGAGCGAGCACCGTCATGCAGAAATCTTCCTGGTCGTTCCCGGGATTCTGCCGGCCGAGGCTCAGAAATTCCTTTGGGCTGATGTTGAGCTCGCGATAATAGGGTCCCATATACTGTTCCACCAAACCAGGCGAAAAATAATCGTTGCCCGCCGGCACGGGGGTATGCGTCGTGAACACCATTCCGGCAGTGAACGCTTCTCGTGCTTCGGCAAAGGAGAGATTCTGTTCCCGCATCAGTTCACGACAGCGTTCCAGGCAAAGGAACGCCGAATGCCCTTCGTTGAGATGGTACACGGAAGGTTGATGCCCGAGCGCCCGAACTGCCCGATATCCGCCGATTCCGAGAAGGATCTCCTGCTTGATCCGCAACTCACGGTCGCCCCCGTAAAGCTGGTCGGTGATGTCCTGGTCCTCCTTGCGTCCGTTGGCCGGGATATTCGTATCGAGGAGGTACAGCGGAATCCGGCCGACGTCAACCCTCCAGATCTGCGCCGTAAGATTGCGTCCGGGCAATTCGACCGAAATCGTCAGAGGATTCCCCTTCTTGTCGTGCTCCAGTTGAATGGGAAGTGTAAAAAAATCGTTCTCCGGATTGCGCTCCTGTTGCCATCCGTCGGCGTTGAGGTATTGCCGAAAATATCCCTGTTGATAGAGCAAACCGACTCCAATCAGCGGCAGCCCGAGGTCGCTAGCTGATTTCAAGTGGTCGCCTGAAAGGATTCCCAGTCCGCCCGAGTAGTTCTGAAGACACTCCGTCAGCCCGAATTCGGCGGAGAAATAAGCAATCTGACGGTCGCGAATTTCGCTGTAGCTTTTTCGGAACCAGCTCGAGCTTCCGTCCATGTATTCTTTAAAGGGACGATATGCACGTTCGATCTGGGCGAGATAGGCTTCGTCGTGGGATGCAGAGTTCAGACGGTCTTGCTTGATAAGTCCAAGGAGCTGCACGGGATTGTGGTTTGTGCGTTCCCAAAGATCCGGGTCGAGTCGAATAAAAAGCTCCATCAGTTCATGGTCCCACACCCAGAGGAGGTTGTAGGCAAGTTCGCGCAGGCACTCGAGGTTTGGAGGTAGCGTTGGTGCGACAGTGTACGTGTGGAGAGGGCGGATCATAGAAAGACTCCTTGCACGGTTCTAAGGAGAAACGAGATACTACATTGTCAGGGGGAGTGCAGGCGGCAAAGCTATTCCGGTTGCACGCGTCGTGAAGAAGACCCCACTGAAAACGAAACGGACAGGATGTCCGGAAAGGTTACTGAAGAATAACAAGAAAAACCACCGGAATCCCCCGGCAGCCCAGGATTCTCAGGGGTAGGAAAAGGAGCGTCGGTTCGAGCTCGTGGCGGTTCATCGGAAAACAGGAAAGAAGACAGGGCGTTCACCGTTCGGAGAATACCGAGCCGTACGGCGTGATGAAAACACTGAAGTCGTGGACGGAGTGTTGAATTGTTTGTTCGATCACGGCTTCAACAAGAAAATTTTCGGCAGGCTTGGCGGCACCGACTGGCGGTCGCACAGAGGACTCTTACGTTAATACCGGTTTGTGAGCATCGGCGGTGCTGTGAAGAACTTCCTTAAGAGTTTTGAGAAGCTTGCTTGCGGTATACGGCTTCAGCAGGACGGCGCGGACGGTCTCCTTTTCCCCGACCTTTATATCCTCAGGCATTGTTAATCCGGTCGTTGCTACGATTCTGACCCTCGGGTCCAGCTTATGGAGCGCGCGGATCGTTTCAACCCCTCCCATATGCGGCATCATCATGTCTGTAATGACAGCCCGCACCTTGGATGTGTTCTGCGCGTACAGGCCGACAGCTTCTGTTCCGTCGTTCGCCGCCAACACATTGTAGCCATGAGTTTCGAGCGTCGCTTTGGCGATCTCGCGGAGTCCCACCTCGTCGTCGATCACCAGGATTAATTCGCCGTGGCCGCGTGGCAAGTCTTCCTCTTCGTTTTCTTTAGTGCGCGCCTCCTCATTCATCACAGCTGGAAGGTACACGCGGAAGGCAGCGCCCTTGTGTTCGGCACTGTCGACACTTATGAATCCACCATGACTCTTCACGATTCCGAGGGCCGTTGACAAACCGAGACCTGTGCCCTTGCCGATTTCTTTTGTCGTGTAGAAAGGTTCGAAAATCTTGTCCTTGTTCGTCGACGGGATGCCCATGCCCGTGTCGCTCACGCTAAAGACGACGTATGGTCCGGACTTTGCCTCGGGATTCATACGTGAGAAACTTTCGTCGAGTACGACGTTTTCACCTTTGATGCTGAGCGTTCCCCCTTGCGGCATCGCATCGCGTGCGTTGACGAACAGGTTCATAAACACCTGATGAAGTTGCGTCGCGTCTCCCATGACTTTCCACAGTTCGCTTGGCAGGTCTGCGTGAAACTGGATCGACCTCGGAAACGTTTCCGTCGAAATTTTAAAGACTTCGTTGACAAGATGTCTCGGCTCAATGGAAATGCGCTGACCCCCGATTCCCCTTGCGAACGTCAGGACTTGTTTGATCATCTCCGCCCCACGCTTGGCGCTGTATTCTGCTCCTGAAATGATCTTTTGCGTAAAATCATCCGAGACCTTGCGTTTGACGAGGTCGAGCGCGATGGTGATTGGAGAGAGGATATTGTTCAAATCGTGAGCAATTCCCCCCGCAAGGACGCCGATGCTTTCCATTCGCTGTGCCCGAAGAAATTGCGCCTCGAGTGTCTTCTTTTCTGTGATATCAGTGTTTACCATGAGTACGGAATCCGGATCGCCTTCCGGAGTGCGGACGAGTGTCCAACGACAGTCTGCGACAAGCTCTCTGCCTTTCTTGTTGAACTGACGAAGCTCTCCGTTCCACTCCCCGTGCGAGACAGCGTAGTTATAGGCCTGTTTATAAGAGTCTTCGAGGTCGCCGGGGAACAACAAGCCCGTAAGCGTCTTTCCCAATACCTCTTCGCTTATCCAACCGTACAGCCGTTCGGCGCTCTTGTTCCAGTAGAAAATGCCTTTCTTGAGGCTCAACACGATAATCGCATCTTGAGCTTTATCCAGGAGCGCCGCCTGCTCACGGATGCGTTCCTCCGCCCGCATGCGTTCCGTGATATCGATGACAACGGCCTCGACGTAGCCTTCGTTCGCGAAGGCGCGACCGGAAAACGATATCCAGAGCGTCGTACCGTCTTCGCGTTTCAGATGTGTCTCGAAGTTCTCGATGTAGCCGTTGGAAAGGAGTGTATGCATGAGGCGTTCCTGGTCGAGCGGAGGAAGCCGGAAGAGAAATTGTTTTGCCTCTTCTGATGATTTGGCGCCAAGCATTTTCAGAAGGGCATGGTTGACGTCGACGGCCATACGGTCCTGCAGCAGAATTCTGACAACGCCGGCGAGAGAGTTTTCGAACAGGTTGCGATACTTCTGCTCACTTCGTGAGAGTTCGTCGAGCTGTCGTCTCTGGGAG
>JBGOVN010000055.1:0-6762 GCA_041478155.1 Bacteroidota bacterium
AGAAGGTCATGCGAGCCAAATTCGGCGACCCGAAGAATCCACTCCTCGTCTCCATCCGGTCCGGCGCTCGCGCTTCCATGCCGGGAATGATGGATACAATTCTCAACCTCGGATTGAACGACAAGACAGTGTCCGGCGTGATCGCAAAGACTAAGAACGAGCGCTTCGCCTACGATTCGTACCGCCGGTTTGTGCAGATGTACGGCGACGTGGTACTGGGTCTCAAGCCCGAAGGGAAGGATGCGATCGACCCGTTCGAGGAGATCATTGAACAGAAGAAGCGGGAACGAGGCGTCAAGCTCGATACACAACTGACCGCCGAGGATCTGAAGGACCTCGTTCAAGAATTCAAGAGAGCGATCAAGGAAAAAACTGGACAGGATTTTCCCGAGGACCCCCTCTTGCAAATGTGGGGAGCGGTTGGAGCTGTGTTCGGTTCGTGGATGAACGACCGCGCTATTGCGTACCGGAAGATGTACGATATTCCGGAATCGTGGGGAACTGCGGTCAACGTCCAGACCATGGTGTTCGGCAACATGGGGGAGGACTCAGGAACCGGTGTGGCGTTTACACGCGACCCCGCCACCGGTGAAAATATTTTTTACGGCGAGTTTCTTATGAACGCACAAGGGGAAGATGTCGTTGCCGGCACGCGGACGCCGATGCCGATCTCGAAACTTTCCTCTGAGAACGCGACAATCTACAATCAGCTTGAACGTATCAGGAAAGCTCTCGAGCGGCACTACCGGGACATGATGGATATTGAGTTTACGATTCAGCAGGGAAAGCTGTTTATGTTGCAATGTCGTGCAGGGAAACGGACAGCGTTCGCTGCGATAAGGATAGCCGTGGAGATGGTCGCCGAGAAGTTGATCAGCGACAAGGAAGCGTTGCTCCGGGTCGAACCCGACCAGCTGAACCAACTTCTTCGTCCCATTTTCGATCTTAAGGAAAAAGACGCCGCGGTAAAAAGCGGAAGGCTCCTCGCGAAGGGCCTGAACGCCGGACCCGGAGCCGCGACTGGACAGGTAGTCTACAATGCTCACGACGCCGAAGCTTGGGCCAAACGTGGTGAGAAGGTGATACTCACGAGGATCGAAACATCACCCGAGGATATTAAAGGGATGGATGCTGCGGAAGGAATTCTCACTGCACGCGGAGGCATGACATCCCACGCGGCCCTCGTAGCCCGACAAATGGGAAAAGTCTGCGTCGCGGGATGCGACGAGTTGGAGATCGACTACATCTCCCATACGATGCACGTCAAGGGTAAGCTCGTTAAGGAAGGAGATTGGCTCTCACTCGACGGAACAACGGGCCAGGTGATTGAAGGGAAGATTAACACAAAACCGTCCGAGGTTCTCCAGGTCCTTATTGATAAAACGCTGGATGCAAAAAAATCGCCGGTGTACCAGCAGTTCTCGAAAATCATGCAATGGGCGGACAAATACCGAAGGCTGAAGATTCGAACGAATGCCGACCAGCCCGACCAATCGGCAAACGCCCTTGCGTTTGGGGCCGAGGGAATCGGGCTCTGCAGAACAGAACATATGTTCTTCGGCGAAGGGAAAATCGGTCCCATGCGCGAGATGATTCTTGCGGATGCGCCGGAGCAGCGAAAGGCGGCACTCGCGAAACTGCTCCCGTTGCAACGAAGAGACTTTGCGGGCATTTTCAGGGTCATGAACGGCAGACCGGTGACGATTCGAACTATCGACCCACCGCTCCACGAATTCCTTCCGCACGAAGAGCCAGCGCAGCGCGAGCTCGCACGGCAGATCGGAATTCCGTACGAAAAAGTGAAACAGAGAGTCGATTCTCTCCACGAATTCAATCCGATGCTTGGTTTTCGGGGCTGCAGGCTTGGCATCGTCTACCCGGAAATAACCGAGATGCAGGCGCGAGCGATCTTCGAAGCCGCGGCGGAAGTGAAAAAAGAGGGCATCGACGTCGAACCGGAGGTTATGATACCACTCGTCGGTCACGTGAAGGAGCTTGAACATCAGGAGGCGCTGGTCCGCTCGGTTGCTGCTCAGGTTATGAAAGAAGAAGGCGTGCAGTTTAAATATCTCGTTGGCACGATGATCGAAGTTCCACGCGGCGCTCTTACGGCAGATGAGATAGCACGTGTTGCTGAATTTTTCAGTTTCGGCACGAACGATTTGACCCAAACGACCCTAGGCGTCAGCCGCGACGATGCTGCCCGGTTTCTCATACCCTACGTCGAGAAGGAAATCTATCCTAAGGATCCTTTCGAAGTGCTCGACCGAACGGGCGTCGGGGCTCTTATGAAGATTGCGGTGGAGAAAGGAAGGTCAGCTAACCCCACGCTCAAACTTGGCATCTGCGGCGAGCATGGCGGGGACCCTTCGAGCGTCGAGTTCTGTCATCAGATCGGGCTTCACTACGTTAGCTGCTCGCCATTCCGCGTTCCGATCGCAAGACTCGCTGCCGCCCGGGCGGCCCTTCACGCAGGTGTTGCCGTGACCGGGAAGAAGAAAAAACGCACCTCAACACGAAAGAGGTGAAAACGATGAAGTTGCCTAAGGAAGGATTATAGACGATGAAGCTTTCGGATTTTAAATACCCTCTGCCGCGCAATCACATCGCGAAGAATCCGGCCCGTCCCCGCGACCATTCGCGGATGATGGTCCTCAACCGGATGGACGAGTCAATTGTCGACAGGAAGTTCTTCAACTTTGTAGAGTACCTCAGCAAGGGGGACTGTCTTGTAGTCAATGAAACAAAGGTCTTTCAGGCAAGGCTGTTCGGGAAAAAGGAAAAGACCAACGCGAAAATCGAGGTCTTCCTCCTCCGCGAGCTCAATGCCGAGGAGAATATTTGGGATGTTATCGTCGACCCAGCACGAAAAGTGCGGATTGGGAATAAAATCTTCTTCGACGACGGGAAATTATGGTGTGAAGTCATCGATAACACAACCTCGCGTGGCCGGACGGTCAGGTTCAACCACAAAGGGGATTTCTTCAAGATCATCGAACGCATCGGCCTGACACCCCTTCCATACTACATTAAACGCGAGCCGACGGAGAAGGACAAAGACAACTACCAGACGGTGTTCGCGCGTGTCCTTGGCGCGGTTGCGGCTCCGACGGCGGGACTTCATTTCACGAAACAGCTCTTGAGAAAGGTTGAATCGATGGGGGTGAAGATCGCTCCGGTCGTCCTGCACGTAGGACTTGGGTCCTTCCGCGCAGTTGAGGTGGAGGATCTCACCAAACACAAGATGGATTCAGAGTATTACGAGATTACGCAGGAGTCGGCTCACATCATCAACCGGACGATCGATTCCGATCACAATGTATTCGTCATCGGGACGACGGCATGCCGCGCTGTTGAGTCCAGCGTCACCTCCGACGGACACGTCAAGCCGGCCCGGGGTTGGACGGACAAGTTTATCTTCCCTCCGTACGATTTCAAGGTTGCCGACAAGCTCCTCACAAATTTTCATTTACCTGAATCGACCCTGATGATGCTCGTCAGTGCGTTTGGCGGCCACGATTTCGTCATGCGAGCGTACAAGAAAGCGATCAAGGACGGTTATCGCTTCTACAGCTACGGCGACGCGATGCTGATTCTCTAGACGTCCGCTCGATTCAGTCAAACTCTGCCATCTCCGCAGAGCATGTTCCGGAGAATGCATTCCATCCAGTGTTGCGAGACCCTCAATGGCCCGATCACGACCGAAAATCATCGCGATTATTCCGGCAGCCGGATCCGGATCACGCCTCGGAGGAAAAACGAGGAAACAATTCCTTGCCCTCAACGGCAAGCCTATCATCGCTCACACATTGCAGCAATTTGAATCCTGCCCCGATGTCGACGAGATCGCGGTCGCGGTTCCCGAGGCTGCTGTCGTCGAGATGGAAACGATTGCTTCACGCTACCGGCTCCACAAGGTGAGTAAGATCATCGCAGGAGGACCGAAGCGACAAGATTCAGTGTTCAACGTCTTGCGAAAACTGGTCCTGAAAGACTCCGATATCGTCCTTGTCCACGACGGCGTTCGCCCGTTCGTCCTCGTAAAACAGATAAGTCATGTCGTTAAAGTGTGCAAGGAATACGGTTCCGCAGTATTGGCCGTACAACCGAAGGATACGATACGACGGTCGAACGGCGGTGATTTCTTTGACCAGACGCTCGACCGCACTGCACTTTGGATGGTGCAAACGCCGCAAGCATTCCGGGCGTCTCTTCTACGACGCGCGTACGAGTTGGCCAGAAAGCAACGATTCTATTCAACGGACGAGGTCGCGCTTGTTGAACGGCTCGGCGTCAAGGTAAGAATTGTTGACGGGAGTTACGATAACATAAAGATCACGACCTCTGAGGACCTCGAACTGGGTGAGCTTATCCTTCAACGTTGGCAGGAAAGCGGCCCTTCCTGACTCTGTTGGCCGTTCTTGGTTGCCTTGCTATTTGAGTGTGAAGTTCCTATTTTTCAGTTTCGCAGAAATCTCGCAAAAGGGTTGTTCATGATAAATATGGCGATTGTTGTGCTTCTCAGTTATGTCGTGGGATCGATTCCGACGAGCATCATGCTTTCCAAATGGAAGCACGGATTCGATATTCGTACGAAGGGTAGCGGGAATGCGGGCGGAACGAACGTGTTTCGAATCCTCGGTTGGAAATCAGGATTGTTCGTCCTGGCTGTCGATACAATGAAGGGTGTTGTCGCAACGACCCTCATCGCGCGTTTGTTCTGGGATCCCACTTTACCGTTTTACAATCGTACTCCGTTTGACGACTTTACGATTATTCAAATGATCTGCGGAGGGGCAGCGATCATCGGCCACGTCTGGACTGCATTCGCCGGATTTCGCGGAGGCAAAGGGATCGCGTGCGCGGCTGGTATGCTTATCGGCATCGCTCCGACAGAGTTTGCCGTTTCGGTACTGATTTTTCTCGTTCTCTTCGTTTCTTTCCGGTACGTCTCCCTCGGTTCGATTGGCGGAGCAATCGCATTTCCTCTTTCACTGATCATCCGTCATAACATTCTCTCGGATGAGATCCATAGTTATAAGACTCTCGTTTTCTTCAGCATAGGAGTCTCACTCCTCCTCTTATATTCCCACCGTCACAACATTAAACGGTTGCTCGAAGGAACCGAAACCAAGATCACCCACCTCTCGAGTAAGAGCAGAGCTGAATCGTAATCCTCTAACCCTCACGTCTTCTGTCAGCATTGTGCCGCACGGTCACTATTTGGGGAAGGACGAGGAATGAAAGTCACCGTTCTCGGTGCAGGAAGTTGGGGTACCACATTGGCTCTGTTGCTCCTTGAAAAAGGACACGAGGTCAACCTGTGGACCTACAAGACCGCACAGGCGGAGTTGATGCGCGACAAACGGGAGAATCCTGCGTTCCTGCCCGGCATCTCACTTCCGCCGCTGCTGAAGATCGCAACCGACATTGAAGCCGCCTGTTCAAACAAGGATCTCATCGTTGCTGCAGTCCCCTCCCAGTTCCTCCGTTCCGTTATCGAAAAAGTGGCCCATCTCGACCTGACCGACACAATTATTTGCAATGTCGCGAAGGGGATCGAAAATCACACCCTCATGACGATGTCAGATGTGCTTCTCGACGTACTCGAACACGAGAGGAAGGAAAACCTCGCGATCATATCTGGACCGAGCCATGCGGAGGAGGTTGTTAAAAAAATTCCCACAGCCGTTGTCTCTGCCTCCTTCAAGCTCAAGACTGCGAAATTCGTGCAGGATGCCTTCATGACGCCGTATTTTCGAGTTTATGTCAATGAGGATATTCGTGGGGTGGAGCTCGGCGGAGCGATTAAAAACGTCATCGCTATTGCAGCCGGCATCAGTGACGGCGCTGGTTTTGGGGACAACACCAAAGCGGCTATCATGACGCGCGGTGTTTACGAGATCACACGCCTCGGCGTCAAGATGGGAGCCCAGCCCATCACGTTTGCCGGACTCTCGGGCATTGGTGACCTGATCGTCACGTGCATGAGTCGACACAGTCGCAACCGGCACGTTGGCGAAGAAATTGGAAGAGGCCGTCCGCTCGACGAGGTCCTCAAGGAAATGGTGATGGTTGCCGAAGGAGTCGCCACGGCAAAATCGATCCACGAGCTCGCGGAAAAACACGACATCGATATGCCGATGGCGAGCGAAGTCTATAAAGTGTTGTTTGAAGGTAAAGATCCGCACCAGGCGACGTACGATTTGATGACCCGAGACGCGAAAGGAGAAGGAGCGCACTAAAAATCCCCCTATATCGAGCACTTCGCTGGTATCCACCCTCCTTGCTTTCCCAATCCCTTTTCCGTAATTTTTAAGAAATCCTTCGCACTCCGTTCACGGCTTTGCCTTACATTCTCGCGTTCATTGGCGGATACCTCGCCGGTTCAATGCCCACCGCCTTTCTCATCGTCCGAAGGACAGCCGGGAAGGATATTCGGTTGTCCGGAAGCGGGAATGTCGGAGGGTTCAACGCATTCCTCGTCACCAACTCAAGGTGGACGGGAATAATCGTCGGAGTAATCGATGGGCTGAAGGGTCTCGCCGTAGCTTTGTTGTCGTGGAAACTGGCTGCGGATTCTTTTTGGGTGCAAGGGGTCGCAGTGCTGGCGGCCATTGTAGGACACAATTACTCGATCTGGTTGCGGTTTAAAGGGGGGAGAGGTCTTGCAACAGGGGCAGGAGGATTCTTCGGATTCGGTGTGGGTTACACGGTTGCATGGTGTCTGACGTGGTTTACCGTCTATCGACTTTCACACAA